>JACCVG010000058.1 GCA_013698335.1 Thermoleophilaceae bacterium | reverse complement strand
GCCGTCCGGCGGTGGAGGTCCTCGAACTCGTCGAGCGTGCGCCCGATGTCGTGCTCGGCGGCGATCTCGATGCTGCGCGCCCCCATCCGCCTGCGAAGCGCGTCGTCCGTGAGCAGGCGGGCGACGTGCGCCGCGAGCTTCTCGGGATGGCCGGGCGTATAGGTGTAGCCGTTCTCGCCCGTCCGCGCGAGGTGGGGGAGGGCGAGCACATCGACGGCGACCACCGGCCTACCGACGGCGAGCGCCTCGAGCGTCACGATGCTCTGCAGCTCGGCCGTGCCCGCGATGCAGAAGACGTCGCAGGCCGCATAGATGTGGGGCATGTCCTCGTCGGCGAGGAAGCCGGTGAAGACGACGCGATCTGCGACTCCCAGCTCGGATGCGAGCCGCTCGAGCTTCGGGCGCTCCTTGCCCTGTCCGACGATCACGAGCTGAGCATCGATCGTCTCGCGAACGAGCGGGACGGCGCGGATCAGCTCGTCGATCCGCTTCTCTACGTCCAGCCGGCCGACGAACATGAAGGTCGGGCGATCCGGGATCGAGAACCGCTCGCGGGTGGGAGCTGTTTCCTCGGTGGGCGTGAACACCGACAGATCGAGGCCGCAGGAGATCGGCTGGACGCGGTGCAGGACTCCCTGGGTCTCGAGCAGGCGAGCGGCGGTCGGCGTGGGCGCCGAGACGGCGGTCGCGCCGTTGTAGACGCGCGCCAGATCGCGGCCCATCCAACGGCCGATCGCCCTACGCAGGGGCTTCGGGAAGAACTCGATCTGCACGAGGATGTTCTCGGGGACGAAATGGTTGGTGGCGAGCACCGGGATGCCGTTGTCGTGCCCGAGCCGGATCAGCAGGCGGCTGAGCAGGAAGTGGTTCTGGGTATGGATCAGGTCTGGTTCGAAATCGGCGACCACCGCCGCGAGATCCTGCTTTACGCTGCGCAGCGGCAGGCAGAAGCGCAGCGCCGGGTAGGTGGGCACCGGAACGGAGGCGATGCGCGAGACCGGGATGTCATCGAGGCGATCCTCGGTCGAGCTGCGCGACAGGGCCGGGCAGACGATCCGCAGCTCGTGCCCGCGATCCCTCAGTCCGCACGCGAGCCGCTGCGTGAAGTAGGCCGCCCCGTTGATATCGGGTGGATAGGTGTCGGTTCCGAGGAGGATGCGCATGCGGACTCTTGCGTCGTCAGGTGCGCCGGCGACGCTCCACGGTACAGACACCAAACCCGCCAGATGTTTCTCACGCGCGTCCCGCGTGCGGTCGGCGCGACGTACAGTTCCGATCCACGGGCCGGTAGCTCAGCTGGTTAGAGCAGCGGACTCATAATCCGTCGGTCGAAGGTTCGAGTCCTTCCCGGCCCACTGCGACGACCTGCAGCGGCAGGAACGGTTCATGTTGCGGTCGGCGTCGACGAGGTAGAGCCGCCTGCACGAGATTGGCCGCCAGTAACCTGGTCCACGTGGCCTACACGACCGCCGAGGCGCGCGAGCAGATCCTGGAGGACGTCGCCGTCGCGGTCGATCACCTGGCACTCGCGGCCGCGTGCCTCGGGGAGGCTTACGAGCATCTCCACGGCGCGAGTGCGGACCGGCTCGAGGAGAACTTGTACCGGCCTGTCCAGGGTGCGTACGGGCGAACGCGCCGCACCTACGTCCAGTTCGCCGAGCGGGTCGGACTCCCGGCCGAGACCTTCGAGCCCGCCTCTGCCGGCGTCGGTTCGCAGGGCGTGCGGCTGTTCATCGACCGCGCCGTCTCAGCCTCGGCTGACGCGGGCCGGGCGCTGGCCGAGCTCCAGGACTCGATGCTTCCGATCGAGGCCGGCGATCCTGAGCTGCGCACGGCGCTCGCCGAGATCCGCGAGGTGGTCGACGGAGTCCCGGGCCGCGCCCGGGAGTTCATGCGCGTCCTCGGCCGCTGACTAGACTCGCCGCTCGCCATCCACGAGCGACAGGAGATCCGATGAGCGTCACCGACGACCTGCTGAAGAACGCCGAGAGCTACGCCGAGCATTTCACCAAGGGCGAACTGCCAATGCCTCCCGGCAAGAAGCTGGCGGTCGTCGCCTGCATGGATGCACGGCTGGACCCGGGCCGTGTCCTCGGTCTCGAGGAAGGCGACGCGCACGTGATCCGCAACGCCGGGGGCATCATCGCCGAGGACGAGATCCGCTCGCTCGCGATCTCGCAACATCTGCTCGGCACCGAGGAGATCATCCTCCTGCATCACACCGACTGCGGCATGCTGACCTTCACCGACGAGGCCTTCGCGGCCAAGCTCGAGGCCGAGACCGGGACGGCCCCGGAGTGGGAGTCGCGCTCCTTCACCGACCTCGAAGTTGATCTGGTCGACTCGATCGAGCGGATCAAGGCCAGCCCGTTCATTCCCAGGACCGATCGGGTGCGCGGCTTCGTGTACGAGGTCGAGACCGGACGGTTGCGCGAGGTCTCCTAGGCCGCTCAGGCGCGCGGACGGCCCTGCGACGGATCGCCCTTTCGAGTCTTTTCGGCCTTCCGGCGGGCGCTCCGCGAGTGAGCCGAGGCGCGCGAGCGCAGCTGGGCGGAGCTGCCTCGCGGAGGTTTCAGGGCGCGCAGCGGAACCAAAGACGTCGCTGGGTCCGGGTCCGGGACCGTGCCGGGAGGCTCGAACAACGCGAAGCGGGCGCTGATCGCGGTCTCGCGCCAGCCCGCCTCGCGCAGCCAGTTGGCCTCGGGGCTAGTCGAGTCCGGGATCCGCCCGAGGCCGACGACCAGGGATGAGTAGCCCCCGGCCTCGGCGAGTTCCAGGAACCGCGGTTTGCTCGTCGGCCGCAGCAGCCCGCCGTCCCTGGTGGCGCCGACGAAGCGGACCTGGTCGTTGAGGCGGCGGCCGAAGGCCGGATAGACGGGGCTGATCCCCCCTGAGATCCATAAGCCGGCGAGCCCCACGCGGCGGTCGGTCTGCGCGGGAGCTGTGAGCACGGCATCGAGCACCGGGTCCTTGCCGAAAAACCGCTCTCGGTTGTAGTCGACCTGAAGTGCGCGGCCGCCCACGGCGCCGATCAGCAGTAGAAGGACTGCTGTAGCCCCCGTGAGAACCCGTGGCTGGACTCGGCCCGAGGCCGTCCGGATCTCGGGCGCGAGCGCCAGCCAAGCGGCGCCGCCAGCGATCGCGAGCCCGGCGATGGCCAGCGCCGGAGGCTGCAGCCACACGTCCCCGAAGACCGACAGCGTCGCCTGCGTGACGGCGACCAAAGCGATCGCCTCGACGACGATGCCGAACTGGTCTGCACGCCCGACCAGCCATCCGAGCAGCACGGCGGCCACGATCGCCGCCGGAACCAGCTCGCGCCCGGGGAGAACGCTGATCACCGGTTCGCCGGCTGGGCCGAACTCGGAGTACGGGACAAAGAGATAAATCACGGCCAATGCGAATGCACCGCCCGCAAGGGCGATCACGGCTGAGCGAGAGCTGCCGCGCGGTTCTTGACGGAGAGCCGTCCAGAGCGCTCCCGGAACGACGAGCGCGAGCAACGCCCCGACCGCGGCGAACGCGATCCAGAGCCCGGGTGCGATCGCCGTCCAGAGCAGCGGGTCGAGCAGGTAGCCGGCGAGAGTGTGGCGGACCCCGACGGCTGGAGCGGGGGCAACGGCGCCGAGCAGGTCACCGGAGACGACCAGGTTACGGACCGGCCAGATCAGCGCGCAGAGCAGGATGACGCCGCTCAGCCACGCGAGCCGGGCCGCGGTCGCGCGGGTATCGCTCGAGTCGATCCGGGTCGTGATCGCCCAGACGGCGAGTACGGTCAGCACCATCGGGACCGCGTACCAGCCGCTGCCGGCGGCGAGCCCCAGACCGATGCCTGCAAGCGAGAGCTCGGCGCGACTCGCGCTGCGCGCGTGGCGGACGAGAAACAGCAGGCCGGTCGCGAACGTCGCGAACAACACGACGTCGGGCGTCGGATCGATCAACCCCTGAACGACTACGACCGGTACCGCGAGCAGCGCCGCGGCGGCGAGCAGCGCTGCGGCTCGTGGTGCTCGGAGCTCGCGGGCGAGGGCGAAGACGGCGAGCCCAGTGAGCACCAGGAACGGGACCATCGCGACGCGCAGCAGCTGGTCACCGCTCCAGGGCAGGACGACGGCGAGGTTGACCAGATCGCCCGTGCTGGGCGCAAACGGGGCGGCGAGGCTCGGCACGAACTGCTGCGTCGTCCAGATGGTCTCGCTCTGGATCCAGCGCGCCACGGTCGGCAGGTCGATGCTGAGCGCCTCGAAGCCCTCGACCGGGACGAGCAGCCGCGTACTCAGATAGGCCGCGAGGTGAATGCCGAGGATCGCCGCCGCGGCCAGCGCCAGCGTCCAGGAGCCCCATGCGCTCGCCGCCGCGGCCTCGGGCGCGGCGGGTAGCTCGCCGTGCCGGGCACGTGGGAATCGACTACAGATAGCGACCAGTCCGCCCGTCGTGAGAAGTACCGCGACTGGTGTCAGCAGGCCGACGAGCCCCGGCCCGAGATGTACGAGCACCAGAGCCGCCGTGAACAGCAGGCCGAGCGCGGCCCAGCGCGGGGATCCTGTCAGTCCCGGCAACGCGCGGCCGACGACGAACGCCGATGCCCCGCAGCATCCGGCGAGCACGAGCACGAGCTGGGCATAGCCCGCTAGGTACTCAATCAGGGTCACGGCGGGCCGGAGAGTAGTCCTCTCCGCCACCTGATCGCGTTGCGCGCAGTCCCAGGCGGCGCTCCATGACCGCGATCGCGTCGGGATTCGAGTCGATCAGCACGAACTCGCGGCCGAGAGCGGCGGCTACCGATCCGAGCGTCCCGCTGCCCGCGAAGAAGTCGAGGCACCGATCGTCGGCGGCCGTCGAGGCACTCACCATCCGCCGGACGATCCCCTCGGGCTTCTGGGTCGGGTAGCCGGTCTTTTCGGCGCCGTTGGTATGCACGATCGTGTGCCACCAGACATCGGTCGGGAGCTTGCCTCGCGCGGCCTTCTCGGCCCCCACCAGCCCCGGAGCCATGTAAGGCTCGCGTTCGACCTCCTCCGAATCGAAGTAGTAGCGGTCGCGATCGCGCACGTAGACGAGGATCGTGTCGTGCTTGGCGGGCCAGCGGCGCTTCGGCCGCCCGCCGTAGTCGTACGCCCAGATGATCTCGTTGAGGAACGAACGCTCGCCGAAGATCTCGTCGAGCAGTAGCTTGCAGCGATGCGCTTCGCGGTAGTCGATGTGGAAGTAGAGCGTCCCTTGGTCATCGAGTAGACGATGCGCATGTTCGAGCCGGGGGCGCAGAAAATCGGCGTAGTCGGCGTGGGAATCGGAGTACGCGAAACCGGTTGCGTCGCGGGTCTGGGTCGACCCTGTGTTGAACGGGGGATCGATGTAGATCATCCGGAAGCTCGCATCGGAAAGCCGGGGGAGGATCGCGGCGTTGTCGCCTTCGATGATCTGGTTCATCGAGGGGGCGTGGAGACGAAGTCAATCGCGAGCAGCCCAAGCATCCGTCCCCGTGCCATCGACCCAACATCTCATATGGTGGGTCGCAGTGAGCGAGGTCTTCCCCTTCATCGTCGGCAGTGGACGGTCCGGCACGACGTTGCTGCGCGCCCTGCTCGACGCCCATCCTCAGCTCGCGGTTCCGCCGGAGTCCTATTTCGTCGTCACCCTCGCCCGCAAGGCCGAGACCTACTCGAAGCCGGATGGGTTCGATCGGCAGGCGTTCGTCGAGGACGTCATCGCACACCCCCGTTTCACACGTTGGGGACTCCCGTCCGAGGCCGCCCGCGCTGCGCTCGAGGCCGCAGCCCCGGCTGATTACCCGGCAGCGGTCCGAGCCCTCTACGGCGCGTATGCGGCGGCTCAGGGCAAGTCGCGCTACGCGGACAAGACGCCGAAGTACGTCAAGGACATCCCGCGACTGAGTTCGCTCTTCCCGGAAGCCCGCTTCGTCCACATCATCCGCGACGGCCGCGATGTGGCGCTGTCGTTCAAGGATCTCACCTGGGGCCCGAACGGGCCGATCGAGGCCGCCCTGCGTTGGCGCGGATGGGTGGAGCTCGGTCGCGCCGCCGGTCGCGACCTCGGCGAGGGGCGCTACCTGGAGGTCTCCTACGAGGACCTCGCCGCCGATCCCGAGCCGGTGCTCCGCCGGATCTGTGACTTTCTGGAACTCGAGTTCTCCGAACAGATGTTTCGCTACGTCGACAAGGCGGAGGAGATCATCGGCGCGAACTACTACCCGGAGGGCCACGCCCGGATCCGGATGCCGCCGACCAAAGGGCTGCGCGACTGGCGCGAGCACATGGATCGCGCGGACCTGATCAAGTTCGAGCTCGTCGCCGGCGATCTGCTCGACGAGCTCGAGTATGAGCGCGGGGTGCCCGAGGCGACACTGGAGCGGCGCCGGGAGAACGACGACGCCCAGGTCGAGGGGGAGCTGCCGATCACGGCCGCAGAAGGGGTCGACCTCGACTCCGATCTGCTCGCCACGATCGACGAGATGAACTACCTGCGCAAGCGGACGCGTCGGCTGGAGTACCGCACGCGGAAGTTCGGCAAGCAGCGCGATCGATACCTCCGTGAGCGCGATACGCGCCAGCGACGGTTGGAGCGCGCGGAGCGCGTCCACGCGCGTCAACTAGAGAAGCTGGAGCGCCGTCGCAAGACGGCCGTCCGTAGGCGGAAGAAGGTCGAGCGGACGCTGCGAGGGCTCGAGGAGACGCGCTGGTGGCGGACCCGCCTGCGGCTGAAACGGTGGACGCGGCCGTTTACTTCGCTGCGCGCGCGCAACAAGCTCCGGTCCTGAGAAACGGGGTCTGAGCAGGAAAGGTTCCCCCGCGGGCGAATCTTCCGCTCGTGGCCAGATCCGCAACAGCGGCGCTTACGCTCTCCGAGGAGATCCGCCAGCGCTTCGATGAGTTTTCCCGCTCGCAGAAGGACGTCGGTCAGTACATCGTCGACCATCTCGACGAAGCCGCCTTCCACACGGCCGAGGAACTCGCCCGCCGCGCGAACACTTCGAGCTCGACCGTCGTCCGCTTCGCCCAGGCGCTCGGCTTTGACGGGTTCCCCGAGCTCCAGTCCTCTGCGCAGGACGAGTACCGCCGCCAGCGCGAGGACGGCAACGGCAACGGCGTCGCGTCTGTATCGGCCCCGCTCTTTCCGATCGACCAGACCGAGTTCGAGGCCGCGCTGGCCGCCGACCACGCCAACATCGAGGACACCGCCCGCAAGTTCGATCGCGAGGAGGTCGCCGCCACGATCGAGCTGATTTGCCGGGCGCAGCGGATCGTGCTCGTCGGCACCGATCAGATGACCTTCTTCGCCAGTTACCTGCGCCACCTGCTGATGCTGCTCGACCTGCGCTCCGAGGTCGTCGCGAGCCCAAGCCAGGAAGGGCTCACGAGGCTCGGCCGCATCGACCAAGAGACGCTGGTGATCGCCTTCTGCGCCGGACGGCCGCATCCCCTTGTCCTGCGCGCAATGAAGCTCGCGCGGCACCGTGGAGCCCGCACCGTCGCGATCGTCGACGCGACCCTCTCGGAAGTCGCCAAGCTCTCCGAGCGCCGTATCTACTACTCGTCGAACAGCCCGACCTTCGTCCGATCGCACACGGCGCTGCTCGGTCTGGTGCAGGCGCTCGCATACGGCGTCTATGCGCTCGATGAATCGGCCTACGCCGATCGCATCAAGGCCTTCAAGCTCAAGTAGGCCGTCGGTATCATCGGTGGGGTGAAGGATCTCGCCACATTCCGCGTCAAGGCCGGGCTCGCCGAGATGCTCAAGGGCGGCGTCATCATGGACGTCGTCACCGCCGAGCAGGCGTGCATCGCCGAGGACGCCGGCGCGGTCGCCGTGATGGCGCTCGAGCGGGTCCCGTCCGACATTCGCAAGTTCGGCGGCGTGGCGCGCATGTCCGACCCGTCGATGATCGAGGGCATCCAGGCCGCCGTCACGATCCCGGTGATGGCCAAGGCGCGGATCGGCCACTTCGCCGAGGCCCAAGTGCTCCAGGCGCTCGAGATCGACTACATCGACGAGTCGGAGGTGCTCACCCCGGCGGATGAGGCCAACCACATCGACAAGTGGGCCTTCGAGGCCCCGTTTGTCTGTGGGGCGACGAACCTCGGCGAGGCGCTGCGAAGAATCGCCGAGGGCGCCGCGATGATCAGGACCAAGGGCGAGGCCGGGACAGGCAACGTCGTCGAGGCGGTCCGTCACATGCGGACGATCACGGGCGACATCAGGCGGCTCGCGGCGCTCGAGGAGAACGAGCTGGCGACCGCCGCCAAGGACCATGGCGCGCCGCTGGAACTGGTCCGGACGGTTGCCGCCGAGGGCAAGCTCCCAGTTGTCAACTTCTCGGCCGGGGGGATCGCGACGCCGGCCGACGCTGCGCTGATGATGCAGCTGGGCGCGGAGGGAGTCTTCGTCGGGTCCGGAATATTCAAGTCAGAAGATCCCGAGCGGACGGCGGCCGCGATCGTCGAGGCCACGACTCACTTCGAGGACCCCGTTCGCGTTGCTGGCGCGTCCCGGGGCCTTGGCGCGGCCATGCCCGGCCTCGAGATCTCAGAGCTCGACGGTCTGATCCAGCACCGTTGAAGCAAATCGGGGTGCTCGCCCTTCAGGGCGACTTCGAGGCTCATACCGCGATCCTCGAGTCGCTGGGCGCGGCGGCCATCATGGTTCGCACCCCAGCGGGGCTGGATGGCCTCGACGGGTTGATCATCCCGGGCGGCGAGTCGACAACGATCGCGCTCGGCATCGAGCGGGAGGGGCTCGCCGATCCGCTGCGCGAGTTCGGCGGTCCGATCCTCGGGACGTGCGCGGGGATGATCGTGCTCGGTCGCGAGCACCTCGGGATCCTCGACATCAGCACGAGGCGAAATGCTTTCGGCCGCCAGGTTCGGAGCTTCGAGGTCGACCTCGATCTGTGGGGGGAGCGGGTTCGTGCGGCCTTCATTCGGGCGCCATGGGTCGAGGAGGTCGGTGACGGAGTGGAGGTGCTCGCCGAGGTCGACGGGCACCCGATCGCGGTGATCGGGAACAATGTGCTCGCGGTGGCTTTCCATCCCGAAATCACTGGCGAGACCCGGCTCCACAGGTGGCTGCTCGCATGAGGGATCAGCGCGCCGAGAAGCTCGCTGCGATCCTCGTGCAGTACTCGACCAAGGTCCAGCCCGGCGACGTCTGCGTGATCCAGTCCACGACGACCGCCGAACCGCTCGTCCAGGCGGTCTACGAAGAGGTCCTGCGCGCCGGGGGCCTGCCGATCATGCAGCTCTCCACCGAAGGCGCCGGCGCGGCCTTCTACGAGCTCGCCTCAGACGTCCAGCTCGACTGGATTCCGCCCACGGCCACCTGGACGGCCGAGAACGCCGATGTCCGCATCGCGATCATGGCCGACGCCAATAGCCGCGACCTCTCCCAGGCCGACCCGAGCAAGCAGCAGCGCGCCTCGCGCGCCCGCAAACCGTTGATGGACGCCTCGATGAAACGCTCGGCCGCCGGGGAGTACCGCTGGTCGCTGACGCTGTTCCCGACCCACGCCTATGCCTCCGAAGCCGGTATGTCGCTGGCGCGCTATGAAGACTTCTTCTACGCCGCCTGCCTGGTCGGCGACGACGATCCGGTGACCGCGTGGCAGCGCCAATCGGACGAGGTCAAGCGGTTGACCGAGTGGATCCAGGGCAAGGAGGAGGTCCACATCACGGCTCCCGGTACCGACATCAAGCTGAACGTCGCCGGCAGGACCTTCATCCCGTGCTTCGGCAGCCACAACATGCCCGACGGCGAGTTCTTCACCGGACCGGTCGAGGACTCGGTCGAGGGCGAGGTCGCGTTCTCATTCCCCGCGACCTATGCGGGGCGCGAGGTCGGCGGGGTCCGCTTTAGGTTCGAGGGCGGCAAGATCGTCGATGCGACCGCCGAGCAGGGGGAGGAGTTCCTCCACGAGGTGCTCGACACGGATGAGGGCGCGCGCCGGCTCGGCGAGCTCGGGATCGGCACCAACTACGGGATCACGACCGGAACGAAGGAGATTCTGCTCGACGAGAAGATCGGCGGGACGATCCACATGGCGATCGGCATGAGCTACCCCGAGAGCGGCGGGGTCAACGATTCGGCCGTCCACTGGGACATGGTCTGCGATCTCCGCCAGGGCGGCTCGATCACGGTCGACGGCGTCGAGCTCCAGCGCGACGGCAAGTTCACCGTTTGAGCGCTATCCGCCCCGTGTAGTCGATGCGCGTCAGCAGCGGACGCTGGTCGAGCTCGACAAAGTATTCGTCGACGGCGCGCCGGGCACCCTCGTAGTGCCCGTAGTCGTCGACGATCAGGACACCACCCCGGGCGAGGCGTGGATAGAGGGTCCGCAGCTCGTGCCTGGTCGACTCGTACCAGTCCGTATCGAGGCGCAGCAGGGCGATCTGGGCGGGCGCCTGAGCGGGGAGCGTGTCCTCGACCTTGCCGGCGATCAGATGGACGCGCTCACTCGGATAGCCGGTCGAGTTCATGGCCTCGCGAACCGCCTGTGCCGGTACGGCGGCCCAGCCGTCGCTCTTGCGCTGCCACTTGCGGTGCGGGGAGTAGCCGTCGTACGGCGAGGGCACGTCCGCCTCGGTCGGTTCAGCCATCCCTGTGAAGGTGTCGAACAGGTAGAGATCACGGTTTTGGGATTTCAGCGTGAGAGCCGCGGCCATCATGCTGCCGCCCTTCCAGACACCGCACTCGACCAGGGCGCCGGGGATCGCCTCGCGCTCGAGGTAGGAGACGGCGTCGCAGAGCGCGGCGATCCGCTCGGCGCTGGAGAGCGTGTGACGACGCACGCGGAGGATCGTCGCGCGCAGCTGCTCGTCGTAGTCGAGGGGCACGCGCGTCCCGACCAGGTACCCGGCCCGCCAGCGCCAGCCGTGAATCAGTTTGCGAAGCTCGGCCACGGCGCGCGACGCTAGCATCGGCGCCCGTGATCGACTCCGCAGGAACCTGTGCCGCGTGCGGTGCGACTACGTCGATGCCTCGTTTCCAGGTGAGCGGCGAGCTTGGCGCAGAAGGGCTGATCCCCACCACCAAGCAGTTCGGAACCGCGCTCTCGGACATCGTCCGCTGTGCCGACTGCGGGCACATGCAGCTCGAGCGTTTTCCGAGCGAAGCGGAGCTGGAGCGCGAGTATGCCGCGGCCGCATCTGATGACTACGTAAACGAGGAGCCGGGCCAGCGGCTCAGCGCCCGGGCGGTTCTCGAGCGGGTCGAGCACCACCGGTCGGTGGGTCGTCTGCTCGACGTCGGCTGCTGGGTTGGCTTTTTGATGTCCGAGGCGGAGGGGCGCGGCTGGGATACGGCAGGGATCGAGCCGAGCACGTTCGCCTCGGCCCATGCCCGTGACGTGCTCGGTCTAGATGTCCGGACCGCGGGTCTCGAAGACGCGGAGGGAGAGTGGGACGTGGTTGTGATGGGCGACGTGCTCGAGCACCTGACGCACGCGAACGCGGCGCTCGAGAAGGTGGCCTCGTTGACGAGCCCGAACGGTCTGCTGGTGCTCCTGTTGCCAGACGCCGGGAGCCGGATCGCACGCGTACTCGGCAAGCGCTGGTGGTCGGTGATCCCCACCCACGTGCACTACTTCACACGCGACAGCATCGCGACGATGCTCGGTGCCCACGGCTACGAGGTGCTCGAGTTCGGCACCGACCCGAAGGCATTCACGGTGCGCTACTACCTCGAGAAGGGCGGCGGCTACCTGCCGCGCGTCTCGCGGGTACTCGTTGCGATCGCCGAGCGGCTCGGGCTCGCTGACCGGATGTGGACGCCCGACTTCGGCGACCGGATGCTAGTTCTTGCGCGCAAGCCCGTACAGGTCGTTGCCGAGGAATAGCCTCAGCGGGCGCAAGGAGGCCAGCCGCTTGGCCAGTCGCACGGGGGCGCTGTCGAAGCCGCTGAGGAGGTGGTACTGGCCCGAGCGCAGGACGTCGGGGTCCAGCCACACCCGCGTGTCGTCGAACCCCGCGCGGCGGAGGGCGCGGCGCAGGGAATGGACGCCCTGCTCGTTGACGTGGTACTGCTCGGCGATCTTGAACCAGTGGTCGACGCGATCTGCGATGTCGCGGTGACCCAGCAGCTGGAGGAACGGGCGCGTGAGCGGCCAACCGACGTCCATGAAGAGCCGGTTTGGCGCGGTATGGACGAGCAGGAAGCCCCCGGGCCTCAACACGCGCCGGAACTCTGCCAGCGCGGGCACGGTCTGCGGGGCATCGAGGTGCTCGATCACGTCGGAGAACTGGATCCGGTCGAAGCTGTCCTCGGGCCAGGGAAGGGCCGTCACGTCGCCCTGGCGGATGTCCGCGTCGGGGAACTCCGAGAGCGTCTCGCGCGTCAGGTCGATGGCCGACTGGGAGTAGTCGAGCCCCGAGACCTCGGCGCCGGCCCGGGCGCAGGCCAGCAGCACTTCTCCGCGGCCGCAGCCCGCGTCGAGGATCCGCAGCCCCGGCCTCGGGGCGAGCTGGCGGACTTGCTTGGACTTGTTGTGGGAGACGCCGCCGTCCTCCTGGAACTCGTCGTACCCCTCACAGATCTCCGAGAGGAAATAATCGCGGTCGTAGACGTCAGGCGGGATCGATTGGCTCATCGGTCCAGCAGCTCCCGAACCGCACGCTCGCCGATCTCGACGGCGTAGTTGGTGCCCCGGTCGTCGGGGTAGACCTGGGTGGTATTGGCGAGCATCAGACCGCGGGCCGGCGTCTGCAGGGCGGGCATGCGGTCACGATAGTTCGGCAGAACGACCGGCTGCGCCGCGGGATCCTTGAACAACCACGCGTTCCGGATCCACTCGGAGGAGAAGGCCGGGTTGACCTTGCGCAGGCCGGGTTCGTAGACCTCCATCACTTCGTCGAGATCGAGGTCGAGCAAGCCGTCGTCGCGCGGCAGGTAGTTCGCGATGTAGAGGAAGCGGCGGCCGCCGTAGCGCTCTCTCGGGACCAGGTTCGTCTGCTCGATCAGACCGATGAAGCGCAGGTCGGCGTCGGCGACGTTGGTCCAGTAGTAGGGGTGGAACTCGCGATCGAGCTCGAGGACGACGCAGAGGGCGGCGAAGTACTCGATCGAGTGCAGCTTGCCGAGGTACTCCGCGCCGATCTCGGCAGCGAGTGCGGGGTCGAGCAGCTCCTCGAAGATGTCGCTCGGGAGGGCCGCCACGACGCCGTCATACCTTTCGGGTGCTCCCGCGGGTTCGAATTCCCGCGGATCGAAGCCCCGGCGAAACGAGTCGGGCACGCCGGCCGTGACCAGGAAGCCGTCTCCGTCGCGGGTGACCCGGGCCGCGGGGCGATCGATGAGCACCCGCCCACCGCGTTCCTCGATCCGATCCCGCAACCGCACGAAAATCGTCTCGAACGTGCCCTTGGGGTAGACCAGGAGCTCCTGGCGAGCCTCCTCGCCGGTCGTTTGACGGCGGTTGTGGAGCTTCGCCCAGAGCCACGACATCGAGATCTGGTCGGCCCGGTCACCGAACTTCCCGCGCAGCAGTGGTCCCCAGAGCTTGGCGTAGACCTCGCGGCCCATGTTGCGCTCGACCCAGGCGCGGATCGTGATCGGCTCGTAGGGCTCGACGGCTCGGCCGCGCTTCTGGAGCAGAACAACGGCCATGCCGAGCCGGATCCGAGACCACAGCGAGAGCGGCTTGTAGCGCAGCAGGTCGAGCGGACTCGTGAACGGATGCAACTCGCCCTCGGCGAACATCGCGACGCTCGAGGGCCAGCGCTCGAGTACGTCGGGCAGGCCGATCTCGTCACAGAGCCCGGCGATGTGGTGGTCGCTGGTGAATAGGTGGTGGTAGTAGCGCTCGAGCAGAACGCCGTCACCGGTGTCGAGCGTGGCGGCCTCGCCCCCGAGGCCGGGCCAGCGCTCGTAGACGTCGACCTCGTGACCTTCGACGGCCAGCCGGTGTGCCGCAGTCAGTCCCGCCATCCCGGCGCCGAGCACCGCGTACCTCATCACTCCTTCTGATCTTCGCGGATGAGGTAGAGCGGCCGCCGCTTGACCTCGTCGTAGACCCTGGCGACGTACTCCCCGACGATTCCGAGGGTGATCAGCTGGATCCCGCCGAGGGCCAGGACGGCGAGCAGGACCGAGGTGATGCCCTCGACGTAAACACCGACCAGGCGGCCGATTATGACCAGCGGAATGGCCAGGAAGGCGACCGCCGAAACGAGGAAGCCGATCACGGTGGCGAGCCTGAGCGGCGCACGTGAATAAGAAGTCAGGGCATCCAGCGAGATCCTGATCAGCGTCGCCCAGCGGTAGCGCGTCTCACCCGCGTGACGGGCATCGCGCACATAAGGGACGGTCGTCTGCGTGTAACCGATCCAGACGGCCATGCCGCGCATGAAGCGGCTGTGCTCGCGCATCGAAAGCAAGGCGTCTACTGCCCGGCGATCCAGAAGCCGGTAGTCGCCGACGTTGTGCGGCAGGTCGATCTGCGCCACCCATGCGAACAGCTTCGTGAACCAGCGCGCCGTCGCGAGCTTGACCCAGGTCTCGCCGGGGCGCTCCTCGCGGTAGCCGTAGACGACGTCGGCGCCGGCCCGCCAGCGCTCGAGCATGTCGAGGATCAGCTCGGGCGGATCCTGCAGGTCGGAGTCGATCGTCACGACGACGTCGCCCTCGGCATGGTCGAGCCCCGCGGTGACGGCGGCCTGGTAGCCGAAGTTCCGCGACAAAGTGATCACGCGAACACGGGGATCGGCCGACGCCATCGCGCGAAGCAGGTCAGGCGTACCGTCGGTCGAGCCGTCGTCGACCAGCACCAACTCGAACGGGAGCGGCTCGAGCGCGCTTCGGACTCGCTGGTAAAACGGGGCGAGCGTCGCTTCCTCGTCGAGAATTGGCGCGACGACGCTGATCAGCGCCGGCTCGCGCGATCGTGCGCTGTCGGTCGGGGCGTTCAAAGGGGGGGCCAGGATAGTCGCGCGGTCTCCGCTCACGCGTGGCAATCTAGAATCGAGCCATGTCAGGTCATTCGAAGTGGTCCTCGATCAAGCACAAGAAGGGCGCCGCTGACGCCAAGCGGGGCAAGCTGTTCACCAAGCTCTCGAAAGGAATCCAGGTCGCAGCGCGCGAGGGCGGGGGAGACCCGATCGGCAACCCGGCGCTCGCGTTGGCGATCCAGAGGGCCCGCGACGCGAGTATGCCCAAGGACAACATCGAGCGGGCGGTCGCTAAAGGTACGGGCGCCGACGCCGACGCTGCAGCAATCGAGCACGTCGTCTACGAGGGTTACGGCCCCGGGGGCGTAGCTGTCCTCGTCGACGCTCTCACCGACAACCGCAACCGCACCGGGTCCGAGGTGAGGTACATGTTCAGCTCCAGCGGGGGTGGGCTTGGCGAGCCGGGCTCGGTCGCGTGGAACTTCGAGAAGAAGGGCGTCGTGGTCGTCGACGCCGCCCGCCACCAGGAGGAGGAGCTGATGGTAGCGATCGACGCGGGTGCCGAGGACGTCGTGACTGAAGCGGACCTCTTTGAGATCGTCACCGAGCCGGCCGCCTTCGCCGAAGTGCGAGAGGCGCTCGAGAACGCCGGCGTCCAGCTGGAATCGGCGGAGCTGACCATGCGGCCGTCCAACCGCGTCGAGGTCACCGAGGCCGAGCTCGGAGCGCTGCTGGCGCTGCTCGAGACACTCGAGGATCACGATGACGTCAGCGCCGTGCACGCCAACTTCGAGGCTGACGAGGAGCTACTAGAGCGCGCAGTCGTCTAGGTGCCCGGTCGGAAGGCGTCCGCGCCGCCGCGCAGAATCAACACGATGGTGATCGTGTTGGGCATAGATCCGGGGACCGCCAACACCGGCTACGGCGTGGTGATGACGCGCGGCGCCCAGATGGGAGCGCTGGACGGCGGGGTCATCCACGAGTCGCTGGTCGGCATCCATACGCGCGTAACCGAGCTGATCGCCGAGTACGAACCGGATGCGGTCGCCGTCGAGGACCTGTTCTTCAACCGCAACGTCCGTAGTGCGATGGCCGTCTCGGAGACCCGCGGCGTCGTCCTGTTGGCGGCCGGGCAGGCGGGGGTTCCCTGCTTCTCCTATACCCCGCAGGCGATCAAGAAGAGCGTCTGCGGCAGCGGGAGCGCGCCCAAGGACCAGGTCCAGCGGATGGTCGGCGCGCTGCTCGGCCTGCCTGCGCCGCCCGAGCCCGATCACGCCGCCGACGCCCTCGCTGTCGCCATCTGCCACGCGAGCTCCGCACCTATAAGGGCGGCCGTCGCGTGATCGCCTCAGTGCGCGGGATGGTGCTCTCCCGGACGCCCGACCACGTGGTGCTCGAATGCGACGGCGTCGGGTACCGGCTGGCGGTATCGGCCGAGACGCTCCGGGGTGTGCCGGTGCCCGGCAAGGAGGCGCTGCTGCACGCCCACCTGATCGTCCGCGATGACAGCCTCCAGCTGTTCGGCTTCGCGACCGACGACGAGCGAGACCTCTTCCTGATGCTGCTCGGCGTCCAGGGTGTGGGCCCGAAGGTCGCCTTGGCGGTGCTCTCCTCGGGTACCCCACGCGAGCTGCTGAACGCTCTGGCGAGCGGCGACGCGGCGCGGTTCCAGTCGGTGCCCGGAATCGGCAAGCGAACCGCAGAGCGGGTGATCGTCGAGCTGCGCGGACGGGTCGCCGATCGGCCCGTCGACGACATCGTGATCACTCGCAGTGACGACCCCCGGACCGTCGCGCGGGAGGGACTGACCGGCCTCGGCTTCACCACCGAAGAGGCCGACCGGCTGCTCGACCGCACGGCCGGGGAGACGGCCGAAGAGCTGATCGCCGGTGCCCTGCGAGGTGCTCGTTGATTCGCACGCCCGGCATCGAGCGGATGGCCCAGCCCGATCCGATCGCGGGGGAGGAGGAGGAGGTCGACCGCTCTCTCCGTCCCCGCCGGCTCGAGGATTTTGTCGGCCAGGATGGGGTCAAGAGCCAGCTTGCGGTCTTCATCGAAGCGGCGCGCGCGCGCGGCGAGCCGCTCGACCACGTGCTGCTCGCCGGTCCACCCGGCCTCGGCAAGACTTCGCTCGCGCAGATCATCGCCAATGAACTGGACGCGACGTTCATCTCCACCAGCGGCCCGGCGCTCGAGCGTAAGGCCGACGTCGCCGCGTTCCTCTCCGCGCTCGAGCCCGGGTCGGTGTTCTTCGTCGACGAGATCCATCGCCTGCCGCGGGCGCTGGAGGAGACGTTCTATCCGGCGATGGAGGATCGCCAGCTGCCGATAACGGTCGGCGCCGGCGCGGGGGCACGCGTCGTCACGCTCGACCTCCAGCCCTTCACTCTGATTGGCGCCACGACTCGGGCCGGACTGCTCACGACGCCGCTGCGGGATCGGTTCGGCGTCACCCATCGGCTCGACCACTACGCACCTCCCGAACTCGCGGAGATCGTCGTCCGGTCGGCCGGGATCCTCGGTATCGGGATCGATCGGGCCGGGGCGCTCGCGATCGCGACCCGCTCGCGCGGCACGCCCCGTGTCGCAAACCGGCTGCTGCGCCGTGCGCGCGATTTCGCCGAGGTCCGCGGCGCCGGGCGGATCGACGCGACCGGCGCAGGCGAGGCGCTCGACCTGCTCGAGGTCGATGCGGAGGGACTCGACCGCCTCGATCGCGAGATCCTGCGCGCGATCTGCGAGAAGTTCGGCGGCGGGCCCGTCGGCCTCTCGACGCTCGCAATCGCCGTCGCGGAGGAGGCCGACACGATCGAGGACGTTTACGAGCCGTACCTCCTTCAGCGCGGCCTGCTGCAGCGCACACCCCGAGGACGGATCGCCACCGCGGCGGCTTACGCTCACCTCGGTCTGAAAGCGCCGCGCCCCGCGGGCGAGCGGTTGTTCTAACCTCAGCCGTCGAGATGGCGCACTTCATTTGTCCAAACTGCGGCAACCGCAGCGTCGCGAGTGAGCGAACGGCCGGCTTCAGCAACCGGGCGCGCGGTTGCTCCAGTTGCGGCTTCGGCTTTCTGTTCGAGCTGCTGGATGACTACTATCCGGCGCCGACGGCGGCCTTCGTCGTCTGCGATGCCGACGCCCGAGTCATCGGTGTGGGGCGCGGAGTGCGCGAGCTCACCGGCCTCGGCGAGGAGGAGGCCCTCGGTCAAGACGTGCGCGAGGTGATGGGGCTCGACTTCGGTGTCGACACCGATCACATCGGGACAGCGCTCGAGTGGGGCGTTCGGGTGCTCGACAAGCCTGTGACCGTGCACGCAGAAGGCGATCGTCCCGAGCCTGCGAAGGCAGACATCTTCCCGGCCTACGACGACGACGGGGGCCTGTTGCTCGTCCTCACGCCGAGCGCCGAGCGCACACCCCAGTGACCGACCGCCGCCGCAACCTCGCGATCATTCTCGCCGTCCTCGTCCTGCTGGGCGGGGCGGTCGCGGTGATCTTGACGATGCCGACCCGCTTGGGGCTCGACCTGCGCGGCGGCGTCGAGCTGATCTACCAGGGTGTTCCCACGCCGAAGGTCCCCGAGATTACGCCCCAGACGATCGACGACGCGATCGGCACGATCCGCAAGCGAACCGACTCGCTCGGCGTCTCCGAGCCGGAGATCCAGCGTGCCGGGCCCGACCAGATCTCGATCAGCCTGCCGGACGTGGCCAACGCCGACCGGGCGATCGAGCAGGTCGGCACGACCGCCCAGCTCCAGTTCTACGACTGGGAGACGAACGTCTTCACCAGTGAAGGCGAGATCCAGACGCTGGCCGACGTCCAAAACGTCTTCACGCCCGGAGAACCGGATCCATCGACACGGGTGCGGCCGTTGCTGTTGCGCGACGCGATCGAGCGCGCCGCGAAGGTCGAGCCTCGAGCCGACCCCGACGACATCGCTCCCGAGTCGACCGAGACGGCCGAGGACGCTGATCGACTCAACGACACGGGCGCCGCCAAGTACTACCTGTTCGGATCGGACAAGCGCCCGATCGCGGGGCCGGACCCCGACTGCAAGACGTTGCTCTCCGAGTTCGTCGAGAACGCCGAGGGGTCCGGGCAGCGCGATGTGCCGGAGGGGTCAGCCTGCGCCGCCCAGCTCGAGGCGATCCCGCCGAGCCCGGACTTGCCCGACAGCAGCGACGTCCTGAGCGTTCCCCAGGGGATCGTGCTGGTGCAGCAGGAGTTGGCCCCGGGAGCGCCGCCGCTGCAGCCGGGCGCGGAGCGCTACTTCATCCTCGAGGACGACGCCGCTCTCTCCGGCAACGAGGTCAGGGACCCCCAGGTCCAGACCGATTCCCGCACTCAGGAGCAGGTCGTCGCGATGGAGTTCACGGACGTCGGCCAGAAGGCGTTCGCCGCCATCACCCGCCAGATTGCCGAGCGCGGCCTCGAGCTCTCGGCGATCTTCGGCCAGGGCGACGCGAGCTTCCAGACCTTCGCGATCACGCTCGACGGCCGGCTCGTCTCACGAGCCTCGATCGACTACATCGAGAACCCCGAGGGAATCGACGGTCGCACCGGCGCCCAGATCAACAACATCGGCGACCTCGACGCGACCAACGATCTGGCGAACAACCTGCGGATCGGCTCGCTGCCGATCGAGCTCAAGCTGATCTCACAGACCCAGGTCTCGGCGACGCTCGGCGCTCAGGCGCTCGATCAAGGCCTGATCGCCGCGGCGGCCGGCCTGTTGCTGACGCTGCTCTTCCTGGTCGCCTTCTACCGCGTGCTGGGCGCGGTGGCGGCACTCGCGCTGATCACCTACGCGGTCTTCCTGCTCGCGCTCGTCAAGCTGATCCCGATCACCTTGACGCTCCCCGGGATCGCCGGCCTGATCCTGACCCTCGGGGTCGCGGCCGATGCGAACATCGTGATCTTCGAGCGGATCAAGGAAGAGGCGCGCGCGGGACGGTCGATCCCGGCGGCGATCTCGAGCGGCTACGGAAAGGCGCTGCGGACGATCATCGACGCCAACGTCGTGACGATCGGCGTCGCCTTCATCCTGTTCACGCTCGCGACGGCGGGCGTCAAGGGCTTCGCCTTCACGCTCGGTATCGGCGTGCTCGTATCGCTGTTCACGGCAGTGCTCGCGACCTCCGCGATCCTCGGCTCGATCGCCCGCTCGCGGATCCTCCGCTCCCGCCACGCGCTTGGTGCCCGCGGCGAGGGCCTGCGCTGGAGCTTCGACTTCACGGGGGCCGCGAAGTGGTTCTTCTCGGCCTCGGGTCTGATCATCCTCGCCGGCGCGATCGCGATCGCCGCGTTCGGGATCAACTTCGGGATCGACTTCTCCTCGGGCACGCGGATCAAGACTCCGCTCGAGCAGCCGGCGACCGTCGATCAGGTCCGCCAGGCCCTGCCGCCGAAGTACCAGGACGGGAAGATTCAGGAGATCGAGGAGCCAGAGCTCGGCGAGACCGTCGTCCAGATCGCCGTACCGACCCTGCAGCCCAACGACACGACGGTTCGCGACGCGCTCGACGATGCCTTCGGAATCAGCCAGGAGGACTACTCGCAAAGCTCGATCGGACCGACCTTCGGCGCCCAGATCGCATACACGGCGTTGATCGCGGTGATCGCGTCGCTGCTGTTGATCTCGCTCTACATCGGGCTGCGCTTCGAGTTCAAATACGCGGTCCCGGTCTTGATCGCGTTGGCACACGACCTGCTGATAACGGCCGGCGTATACGCGCTCACCGAGCGGGAGCTGACGACCTCGACGGTCGCGGCGCTGCTGACGATTCTCGGTTACTCGCTCTACGACACGATCATCGTGTTCGACCGGATCAGGGAGAACGTCCCGCGGATGCCGCGGGCGACCTTCTCGCAGATCGTCAACCGCTCGATGTCGGAGGTCCTGACCCGCTCGCTTGTGACGAGCTTCTCGACGCTGCTCCCGATCGCCGCCCTGATGTTCTTCGGCGGCGAGACGTTGCGGGACTTCGGCTTCGCGCTGCTGGTGGGCGTCGCGTCCGGCACCTACTCCTCGATCTTCATCGCGGCCCCGGTGCTCACCGAGTGGAAGGAGCGCGAGCGCGTCTACCGCCGCCGTCGCCAAGTCGTGATGGAGGACCACGGTGGACTGGTACCGGCATATGCCGCCGTCTCTCTGGGCACGCCCGACGGTGAGGGCCCGGCGCGCAAGCAGCGCGGTCCCAAGCTCGACCAGCCGCAAACCGCCAAGCCCACCGAGGGTGGCTCGCGCCAGCGGCTCGGCCGCGCTGGGCGGAAGGGGGAGGGAGAATGAGCGTTCTCGTCTGGGTGATGATCGGCATCGCGGTCTGGCACTTCACGGTGTTCGTGCCGGATCGGTTCTGGGGCGGGATTGTCGGCTCCTTCCTGGTCGCGGCAGCGGGTGGGGCGCTGTTCGGCCTGATCGTCTCCGGGTTCAGCGTTCCGCCTGGCAACCCGCCGGGCGTGACGCAGGCTCTGATCGCGATTCCCGGCGCGGTGATCGCACTCGGGCTCTCCTACGCCTACGGTTCGAGGCTGGAACAGAACGAGCGCTGAGCGCGCGCGGTTCCGTCGGGCCGCGACGCGATGATGGACCGATGGAAGATCTCGCCCGCTGGTCGGCGTCACCTTGCTCGCCGACGGTGGCCGACGGCCTCTCGCATGAGCTCGGCATCCCGCTCGAGCTCGCAGCGATCCTGATCAGGCGGGGTCTTTCCGACGCCCAGGAGGCGCGCCGGTTCTTGGCGGCCGACGAGCAACACGACCCAGCCCTGCTCGGCGACGTGGCGCAGGCCTGCGACCTCGTGATCGACCACCTCGAACGCGGCAGCAGGATCGTCGTCCACGGCGACTACGACGTCGACGGCGTCTGCTCGACGGCGATCCTCGTCGGGGTACTGCGCGACCTCGGCGGCGATCCCGCGTGGCACATCCCGAATCGGCTGGAAGATGGTTATGGGTTGACCGAGTCGACCGTCGACCGGCTGGTCGGTGCCGGGACCGGCCTGCTGATTACGGTCGATTGCGGGATCACCTGCGCTGCGGAGATCGACCGCGCTCGGGCCGGCGGGATCGACTCGGTCGTCTGTGACCACCACCGTCCGGGCGATCGGTTGCCGGACTGCCCGATCCTCCATCCCGCGCTGGGCGGGTATCCGTTTGCCGACCTCTGCGCCAGCGCTGTCGCGCACAAGTTCGCGCTCGCTCTGCGCGTTGCCGGCGGGATCGCGGGCCCCGCGCACGACGAGCTCGACCTCGTGGCGCTCGCGACGATCTGCGACGTGGTCCCGCTGCGCGGCGAGAACCGGCGCTTGGTCCGTGACGGACTCGAGGTGTTGCGGCGGACTCAACGCCCCGGGCTGCGCGCCCTGATGCGGGTCGCGGGTCTCGAGCCCGGGCAGCTGGACGAGCGGGCCGCCGCCTTCAGGCTCGGCCCGAGAATTAACGCCGCGGGGCGGATGCAGACTGCCGAGGCCGCGCTCGAGCTGATGCTCACCTCCGACGACCGACGATCCGGTGAGATTGCCGATGAGCTCGATCTGCTCAACCGCGCCCGACGCGACGAGGAGACGCGGGTTCTGTTCAGCGCCGAGAGCGCGCGCGGCGGTCGTGAGGAGGACCGGGCAATCGTCGTCGCCGGCGAGGGCTGGCACCCGGGTGTGCTCGGGATCGTCGCGTCGCGGCTGGCCGAGCGCCACGGCCGCCCCGCGCTCGTGATCGCGTTCGAGGACGGAGTCGGGCGTGGCTCGGGCCGCTCGTGGGGCGCGTTCGACCTTCACGCGGCGCTGTCGGAGTGCGCTCTCCACCTGCGGCGCTTCGGAGGTCATCGCGCCGCCGCCGGGGTCGAGCTCGAGGCGGTGCAGCTCGAGGCGTTCCGAACGGCGTTCGAGAGTATCGCCCGCTCGCGGATCGACGAGCGCGATCTGGCCCTCTCCGCGGAGGCCGACGCGGTCGTCTCCCCAGCGCGGCTCGATCTCGAGCTCGCCGAATCGCTGCGACTGCTCGCCCCGTTCGGGGCGGCCAACCGCCAGCCGATCTTGGTCACCCCAGGGGTGTCGGTCGAGGATGTCCGGCCGATGGGCGGAGACGGCCAGCACTCAGGGATGGCGCTGGTCGGAGGAGGCGCGCGGGCCCGGTCGGTCGCGTTCCGGCGCACGCCGCGGTCGATGGAGAGCCGGACGAGTGCGCCCCAGGACGTCGTCCTGACACTCGAGATCGACCGCTGGGGCGGCTCGGTGTCTGCTCGACCGATCCTGAGTGGCATGGTCGAGACGCCCTCCGGGTGGGTCGTGGATGCTGCGGCGGGCGAGGGGTTCATGGACCGCGTGCGGGCGCTCGCGCGGCCGGTGGCGACCGTTCCCGCCCGCGGCGAGACGATCGACCGACGCG
>JACCVG010000028.1 GCA_013698335.1 Thermoleophilaceae bacterium | reverse complement strand
CCTCAAAGCCGGCCTCAGCGACCGTGTCCCCCTCGATCCGTACGGCAATCCGGATCAGGTCGCCGCAAGCCGCGCCGCCCGCCGCGCCGGCGTGCGGCGCGTCGGCGAGCGCGCCGCGCCCGGATGGGGAGGTCAGATGGTGCTCCAAAAGGCCAGTCGAGGCGACGCTCACAGAAGCAGTGTGACGGAGGAAAGAAGTCGGCCCCAGTTCGCCGTTACCACCGGGAGTTGAACCTGCCTTAGCAAGTTCGGGCGTCCTCCGGAACGGACCACGGCCCGCCCCGAGGCCGGACACCCATCCCAATCGCGTTGGCTCAACGTGGGTGGCTGACGTACGAACTCGGGCCTGGGCAGAACGCTACCACCCCCGCGGAGGGCTGGGTCACGCAGCGGGGCGCGGCGGCGAGACGGGGAGTCCGAGATCCCGTAGCTGGCGGGAGTCGACGCCCGCCGGAGCGCCGGTCAGCGGGTCGCCGCCGCTCGCCGTCTTCGGGAAGGCGATCACGTCGCGGATCGAATCGCGCCCGGCGAGGATCGCGCAGATCCGGTCGAGCCCGAAGGCGATACCGCCGTGCGGTGGCGCGCCAAAGCGCAGTGCCTCGAGCAGGAATCCGAACCGGCGCTCGGCCTCCTCGGGCGACATCCCGATCGCCTCGAACACCTTGCGCTGGATCTCGGGCTTGTGAATACGGATCGAGCCGCCGCCGATCTCGGTGCCGTCGAGGACGAGGTCGTAGCCGCGACTGTTCCAGGTGCCGGGGTCGCCCTCGACGTCGCCGGCCGGTGCCACAAACGGATGGTGGAGGGGATCAAAGCGCTGCTCCTCGGCGCTCCACCCGAACATCGGAAAGTCGGTGATCCAGACGAGGTCGTGGCCCTCAGCCGGCTCGGCCAGCTCGAGGCGCAATTCGCCGAGCACGCGCGCAGCCATCTCGGCGCTGTCGGCAACGATAAGCAGGACGTCGCCCTCGCCGGCACCAAGCGCACCGGTGGCGGCCTTCATCTCCTCGGCGGTCAGGAACTTCGCGATCGGGCTGCGCCAGCCATCGGCCTCGAGCACCGCCCAGACGAGCCCTTTGGCCCCGAGCGCCTTGGCCTTCTCGGTCAACTCGTCAAAGCGCCGGCGCGAGAACTCCCCGCGGGCGCGGAGGCCGCGCACCACGCCGCCATCGCCGAGTGCGCCCGAGAAGACCTTGAACCCCGACCCTTTGAAGACGTCGCCGAGGTCGGCGATCTCCATTCCGATCCGCCGGTCGGGCCGGTCCGATCCGTAGCGGAGCATCGCCTCCGCGTAAGGGATCCGTTCGATCGGCAGGCTGATTTCGATCCCGCCGACGGCCAGCACCTCGCGCATCAGCTCGTCGACGAGCTCGATCACGTCCTCCTCCTCGACGAACGACATCTCGATGTCGAGCTGAGTGAACTCCGGCTGGCGGTCAGCGCGCAGGTCCTCGTCGCGGAAACAGCGCGCGATCTGGAAGTACCGCTCGAGCCCACCCATCATCAACAGCTGCTTGAAGAGCTGGGGCGATTGGGGCAGCGCGTACCAGTTGCCCGGCTGGAGGCGGCTGGGAACGAGGTAGTCGCGCGCGCCCTCGGGCGTCGAGCGGGTCAGGATCGGAGTCTCGACATCGAGGAAACCACGCTCGCCGAGATGCGACCGCATCGTCTTGACGACGGCGTCGCGCAGCTCGAGGGCCTCGCGCATCTCGTCGCGACGCAGGTCGAGGTAGCGGTGGCGCAGGCGGGTCTCCTCGCCGACCTCGCCGGAGAAGCTCTCGATCTCGAACGGCGGGGTGTCGGCATCGGCGAGCTGATCTATCGCGGTGACGCTCAGCTCGACCTCGCCGGTGGCCATCCGCGGGTTGATCGTCTCCTGGGAGCGCAGTTCGAGCGCACCCTCGACCGAGACCACGTCTTCGGAGCGCAGCGACTGGGCGAGTGCATGAGCCTCAGGAGCGCGTTCGGGATGGAATACGAGCTGCAGCAGGCCCGTCCGGTCGCGCAAGTCGATGAAGATCAGGCCGCCGTGATCGCGCCGCCGATGGACCCAGCCCGCCACGCGCGGCGTCTCGCCGGCGTTCGCGGCAGCCAGATCGCCCGCCCAGTGGCTTCGGTAGCGATTCGCGCGCGGTGCCTTCATCAGCTCACCGCCAGCGCGCGGGCGACGATCGTTTCGGCGTCGAGCTGGTCCTGGTCACCTGTGCCCATGTCGCGCAGGGACACCGAATCGGCTGCGAATATGGCCGCGAAGTGGGCGCCGAGCCGGTCGGCCTGTTTGAGCTGACCCTTGAGCGAGCGGCCCGCCTGCTCGATCTGGGCCGCGACGCCGGCCGAGCGCAGTGCGCGGAGGAGTGCGAACGCGGCCCGGCGGTCACCTCCTTGATCGAGGATCAGATAGACGCGCGGCGCGGGAGCACCCGGCGCCTCACCCGCGGCCAGCAGGATGCGCTCGATGCCCGCGGCCCAGCCGACGGCCGGGGTCGGCGGGCCGCCGAGCTGCTCGAC
>JACCVG010000221.1 GCA_013698335.1 Thermoleophilaceae bacterium | reverse complement strand
GTCGAGGGCCGGCCGCGCCTCCGCGATCACCGGCCGCAGCCGTCGGCTGGCGGGCACGAGCTGGCCGACGGCTGGACGCGCCGAGGCGGTCAGGTCGCGCAGGTCGCCGATCTCGGAGTCGAGCTTGCCGAGCGCGCTGCGTGCCGACGCCAGGCTGGAGGGCAGCAGCTCGAGGCCGGCGCTCAGATCACCCTGGCGAGCGGCTGCAGCGTCGAGCACCGGCGCGAGGCGATCGACCATCCCGCCGAGCTCGTTCGGGTCGGCCGCAAGCGCCTCAACGACCGAGCGGCCGTCGATCACGAGGGCTCGTAAAGCGTCGCCGTCGGCGGAGACATCGTCGAACAGCAGCGCCGTCTGGGCGAACGAGTTGGCGCTATGGCGGAGCGTGCGGGCGAGATCAGGACCGCGGCCTCGGGTGCCCCGCTCCAGCCTCCCCAATACCTGCCCGATGTCGGTCCGCGTCTTGGGCGGGAACAGCTCGAGCAGCTCGTCGAACTCGATCGGGCGGGAAGTGCGAGCGGCGGTGATTGTCGCGCCGTCCTGCAGCTCCGGTCCATTGCCCTGTTGCAGGCCGACGTAGCGGTTGAGTTGTCCGACGAGCGAGAAGAGGCGGAGCTCCGCCGTCGCCCCCCGGTTGAGGCGGTAGGCGTCGTCGATCGCCATCCGGATGCGCGGCAGCCCGTCCTCCCCGAGCTCGATCTCCTCGATCTCGCCGACGAGCACGCCCGCTGCCTTGACCTCCCCGCCCGGGACGAGGCCGAACGCCTGGTCGAACACCGCTGTGACCTCGTAACGACCATCGGAGCGCAGCAGCAAGAAGGCCGCCACGACCACCACGGCCGCCACGGCGATCGCGGCGAAGAGCAGCACCGAGCGCCGCCGTCCGGAGATCCCCGCGCTAGGCAATCGGGAGCCCCGGATCAAAGCCCCAGAACACGACCGTCCCGATCATGTTGAGGATCGTCACGACGGCCATGCTGACGAGCATCGAGCGAGCCGTCGCGTTGCCTACTTCGACCGGTCCGCCGCGGACGCGGTAGCCGTAGTAGAGAGCGATCAGCAATACCGCGAACGCGATTACGAACCCCTTGGTGACTGAATAGAGGAGGTCGACCGGCGGCAGCGCGGTGTAGAAGCCGAACTCCCACAGTCCCTGGGACACGTCGGCGAAGCGGATCAGGGAGCCGTACCAGGCGCCGATGTAGCCGGTCGCGAGCGCGAGGAAGTACATGATCGGCAACACGAACAGGCAGGCCACGAGCCGCGTCGAGACGAGGTAGACGACCGAGTTGATGGCCATCGTGTCGAGCGCGTCGACCTCCTCGGATACCTGCATCGAGCCGAGCTCGGCGACCAGCCCACAGCCGACCTTAGCGGCGAGGATGTAGCCGAAGATGATCGGCACGATCTCGCGCGTGGTGCAGAAGGAGGCGAAGAACGGGCCGGCTGGATCGGCGCCGAGCTGGCGGGTGATCGCGCTCGCCTCGAGCCCACAGGCGTTGCCGGCGAGGAAGGTCAGCAGCATGATCACCAGCGCGCTGCCGGCGGCGATGATCGCCGCCTGGCGCACCGTCTCCGCCGCGAACGGCCCGATTCGGCGGATCCCCTTGATCGCCTGCATCGAGAAGTCCACGAAATCGCCGAGCCGGGCGAGCGTGCCCGGCGTCGGAGGCTTGCCGGCCGCCGGCGGCTGCTGGGAGAGCTGCTGCTGGAAGCTGGACGCCCGTGGCTCCTTGACGCTCATCGAGCCGCGCCCCTCAGGGCCGGACGTAGCTGGATGAGGACCCGGTGGGGTCTCATCGCAGCGCCGAGATGTCGGGGTAGAGGGCAAGCAGCAGCTGCGTATAGACAATCGTCACGCCGACAACGGCGATCAGCGAGGCAACGACCGATTCGTTCACGGCGCGCCCCACGCCCTCGGCCCCGCCGCTCGCGTTGAGGCCCTTGTAACACGCGATGACCCCGATCAGCAACCCGAAGATCAGGATCTTCGCCTGGCTCGCCCACAGGTCGATGAAGTTGGTATTGGCGAGGAACTGATCGAAGAAGGCCTGCGGGGTGCCCAGGTAGAGCACTGTCGCCGCGATCACCGAGCCGGCCGTTCCGGCGACCAGCGCGATCATGTTCATGATCGGCATCAGCAGGACCAGTGCGACGATGCGCGGGACGACCATCGCCCGGACCGGATTGATACCGAGCACCTCGAGCGCCGAGAGCTCGTCTCGGATCTTGCGCGCGCCGAGCTCGGAGGTGATCGTCGCGCCGACCGAGCCGGCGATGATCGCAGCCGTCAGGAACGCGCCGAGCTCGCGCAGGAAGGCGACCGGGACGGCGCCGCCGGCGCGATCGATCGCGCCGAGCGCCGAGAGGATCGAGCTGACCTGGACGCCGATCGTGATGCCGGTCGCGAAGTTGACCAACAGGACGGGCACGAGCGCGACCTTGAAGATGAAAATCGCTTGGAGGATCAGCTCACGCCGCCAGGAGAGGCCGGGCGTCACGAACTCGATCGCCGCCCGGGCCGAGAGCGCGAGCATCCCGCCCATCCGGATGATCCAGATCAACGGCGGGAGGTCGAGCCAGCGCGAACGCTCGGGCGCCGCGACGGGCGCCGAACGGACCTCCTCCACGATGCTCACAACCGCCCGACCGACCGTCGGTTGTCCATTCACCACTCCTCCCAGCGGAGGCGTAGCGTACTCGACCGGCGTGGCCCTCTGCGCCGACGCGGACGCCGTTAGCATCGCCCGATGAAACCGCTCGTCGGCCGAGTCGTGCGCTTCGTGTCGCGGCGCATCGCCGCCGCCGACCGTGAGCGGCTGGAGCGCGCGCTGCGCGGCCCGCTTCGCCGCCGGGCGGTCCTCTGGACCCTGTTCGGGGCGATGCCGCGCTTCATTCGCCGCCGCGCGCTGGAGCGCGAGAACATCGTGGTCGAGTGGCGGATCACCGGCCGCCCCGACGGGCGCGACGACGTCCGGCAACTCGTGATCGGCGACGGCGCTGCGGCCGTCCTCGAGGGCGAGCCCCACGAAGCGGACCTGATCCTGACCCTCTCCGGCGTCGACTTCCTGCTCGTCGCTACCGGCAATGCGATGGGTCCCGCGCTGTTCGTCTCGGGCGCCCTCGAGCTCGAGGGCGATCCCTGGCTGGCGATGCGGCTGCCGAGAATCTTCGGGGCCCCCGGTCCGCCGCGCGAGCGTCGCCCTACTGCTTGACGACTCCGGCTTGGATCAGGCTCTCGGCGCAGTCGATGATCGTCTCCTCGAGCGGTCGCGGCTGCCAGCCGAGCAGCGATTTCGCGTGCTCGTTGGAGTAGTCGACTCGCTGGCCGAGGTCTCCAAGAATCGAGCGCAGCGAGGGATCGAAGATGGCCATCGCGCGGACGGCCAGGTTCGGCACCGTCCGCGTCGTCACCTTCGCACCACGCGAGCCGAGACCGTTGCGCAGGATCTCGCCGACCTCCGACATCCAGAGAAACGAGTTGACTGCGATGAACCGCTCGCCGCCGGCATCCGGCGAGGTCATCGCCGCGATTTCGAGCGCCGCCACATCACGCACGTCGACGAACCCGAAACCGAACTTTGGGACACCGGGTAGGCCTCCCATCAGCCGCTCGACGACCTGCAGCGAGTAGGAGCGGTCGTCACTCAGCACCGGTCCGAGGATCGCCCCCGGGTTGACGACGGCCAACCGGTCACGCTGACCGCGCTGCTCGACGAAGTCCCAGGCCGCGCGCTCGGCGATCGTCTTGGAGCGCGTATACGGGCTGAGGGCCTCGTTCGCGGAGTCGGTCCAGTTCGCCTCGGTGCGGTCCGATCCCGAAGCGCCGGGATCGTTGCGGATCGCCGCAACCGACGAGGTCACGACGACCCGCTCGGCGCCGGCGTCGAGCGCGGCCCCAAGCACCCGCAGCGTCCCCTCACGGGCGGGAACGATCAGCTCGTCGGGATCGTCGGGCTGCACCGACGGAAACGGTGAGGCCACGTGCAGGACGTAACGGCAACCGGCGACCGCCTCCGACCAGCCGGCTTCGTCACCGAGATCAGCGCACACGAACGACAGCCGGGCACCGGCCTCGGCCTCCGTCGCGAGACTCTCCCTGATCTCGCCCTCGCGACCGAGGTCGCGCACGCTCGCGCGGACCTCATAGCCATGTCGCAGCAACTCGACGATGCACCAGCCGCCGAGATAGCCCGACCCTCCGGTCACCAGCACGGTCTCCGCCATCAGTTCCCCTCCCCGTCGTAGGCCTTGATTGCACGCTTGGGCGCCTGGGTCCGCCAGGCGTCTTCGACAAGTTCAGCCAGCTCCACCGGATCGACCTCAGGGAGGCGGATCAGGACGTAAGGGTGGCCGTCGTAGTGCGGTGTCGAGAAGAAGACGGCCGGGTCACCCTGGAGCAGAGCCTCGCGCTCGCCGAGGTCGACGACCCGCAGGACGAGCGCGTCCGGACCGGTCCGCAGCCGCGCCATGAACTTCTTGTTGACGCGCAGGGCCGGGGTCTTGAACGCGGTGTAGGTCTCGACCTCGGGGAAGCGGAGCGCGACCTCGACGACGTCCTCCCAGTTCGGCACCGGCAGCCTCCGCTAACCGAGCGCGTCGAGCACGGCCTCGAGCTCTTCGACGACGTCGCCGTCGAGCTTCACGGTCGCCGCTTCGTCATACGGGGTCGGGCCGGCCGTCACGAGCGCGAGCTTGCCGCCGCTCGAGAGCGTCACGCGAGGCAGTCCGGCAACCGGATAGACCTCCAGCGAGCTGCCCACGCAGACCATCAGATCGGCCTCGGCCGCGAGCGAGTGGGCATCGGCCATCGCGGCCTCGGGCAGCAGCTCACCGAACAGCACGACGTCCGGCTTGAGCGGCGTGATGCACGCCGGGCATTCCGGCGCGCCGGCCGTGTGGGACAGGATCTCCATCACCTTCTCGAGCTCGAACCGCCCGCCGCACTCGGGGCAGATGCAGTGCTCGATCGAGCCATGGACCTCGATCAGGTTCTCGGTCCCGGCGACGCGGTGGAGCCGATCAACGTTCTGGGTGATGACTCCGCGGATCAGCCCGCGTGCCTCGAGCTCGGCGAGATCGCGGTGGGCGTCGTTCGGCCGCTTGTCGCGCAGCATCGCGAACCGCTCGCCGTAGAACTGCCAGAAGCGGTCCGGTCCGCGGCGGAACGAGTCGATGTGGGCGACCTCCATCGGGTCGACGTTCTCCCACAGGCCGGTGCCCGGCGTGCGGAAATCGGGGATCCCCGAAGGAACCGAGACTCCGGCTCCCGTCAGCACGACCGCCCGCTCGGCCTCGGTCAGCAGCCTGGCCAGGGTCCTCGCGCCGGTGTCGGTGGTCGAGAGGCTCACTTACCGCCGAACCGCGCCTTGCGCTTGCCGAGAAACGCCGCGATCCCCTCGCGGGCGTCCTCTGACGCGAACACGGAAGCAAATCCCTCGCCCTCGATGGCGAGCGCGTCGTCGAGCGTCCCCGGCGCGGCCGAACGCAACTTGATCTCGCGCACCGCGATCGGTGCCTGGCCGCTCAGCCGGCGTGCCCAGGCGAGCGCGCTGTCGAGCAGCTCGTGATCGGGAACGACGCGTGTCACGAGACCGGCGTCGAGCGCCATGTAGGCCGAGATCGGATCGCCGACGAGGTTCATCTCGAGCGCCTTGGTC
>JACCVG010000210.1 GCA_013698335.1 Thermoleophilaceae bacterium | reverse complement strand
CCCCAGCACCAGCCGCCGCGCCGCGGGCGCGGCCGGCGGCGCCGCACGCCCTGGGTCGAGCCCGATCTCAACCAGGTCGAGGAGGTCAAGGAGGATCCGATCACCCAGCTGAACGCGGGTGCGACCGTCAAGGAGGTCGCGGAGTCCCTCGGTCTCGGTGCCGGCGAGGTGATCAAGAAGCTGATGGAGCTCGGCGAGATGGCGACCCTGACCCAGACCCTCTCCGACGACGCCATCCAGGTGCTCGCGGACGAATTCGAGAAGAAGATCGAGATCATCCACGTCGGCGACGAAGTCGAAGCCGCACCGGTCTTCGAGGACACCGCCGATGATCTGGTTGCCCGCCCGCCCGTGATCACGATCATGGGGCACGTCGACCACGGCAAGACGTCACTGCTGGACGCGATCCGTCAGACCGAAGTCGCCGCCGGCGAGGCCGGCGGAATTACCCAGCACATCGGCGCCTACCAGGTCCATCACGATGGAACGACGATCACCTTCCTGGACACGCCGGGCCATGAGGCGTTCACCGCGATGCGTGCGCGCGGCGGCAAGGTCGCGGACATCGCGGTGATCGTCGTCGCCGCCGACGACGGCGTGATGCCCCAGACCGTCGAGGCGATCGACCACGCCAAGGCGGCCGACGTCCCGATCATGGTCGCGGTCAACAAGATCGACAAGGAGGGCGCAGATCCCAACCGCGTCCGCGGTGAACTCGCCCAGCAGGGGCTGACGCCCGCCGACTGGGGTGGGGAAACCGAGTTCCGCGACGTCTCGGCCAAGACCCACGATGGTCTCGACGGTCTGCTCGACGACCTCAAGACGATTGCCGAGATCCAGGAGCTGCGCGCCAACCCCGAGGCCGACGCCTCGGGCAGCGTGATCGAGGCCCGGCTCGACCCGGGCCGCGGTCCGGTCGTGTCTGCCCTGATTCAGCGCGGGACCCTGAACGTCGGCGCCGCCGTCGTCGCCGGCGCGCACTGGGGCCGAGTCCGGGCGATGCACGACTACCGCGCCGCGAAGGTCAAGCAGGCGCGTCCCGGCGACCCGGTCGAGATCCTCGGGTTCGACGGGGTCCCGGAGGCTGGCGACCACTTCCAGGTTGTCGAGAACGACCGGCGCGCCCGCCAGATCGCGGGAGACCGCGCCAACCGGCTCAAGACCGAGGCGATCGCACGCCGCTCGGGTGTCAAGCTGTCGCTCGAGGATGTCTTCGCTCGCGCCAAGGAGGGCGAGCTCGCCGAGCTCAACCTCGTCGTCAAGGCCGACGTCGCGGGCTCCCTCGAGGCGCTCGCAGACGAGATCGCCAAGCTGCCCCACGATCAGATCTCCGCGCGGATCATCCGCGACGGAGTCGGTGGCATCAACGAGTCCGACGTGATGCTCGCCTCCGCGTCGGGTGCGATCGTCGTCGGCTTCAACGTCCGACCCGTACAGGATGCCCGCCAGATCGCCGCGCGCGAGGGCGTCGAGATCAGAACCTACGGTGTCATCTACCGCGTCATCGAGGACCTCCGTCAGGCGATGGAGGGCATGCTCGAGCCCGAGGAGGTCGAGGCGACCGTCGCGACAGCCGAGGTCCGCGAGACCTTCAAAGCCTCCCGCGTCGGGACAATCGCCGGCTCACACGTCACCGAAGGGACGATCCGGCGCGGCGCGACGGTCCGCCTGGTCCGCGACGGCACCGTCATCTACGACGGCCGGATCGGCTCGCTACGCCGTTTCAAGGACGATGTCCGTGAGGTCCAGGCCGGCTTCGAGTGCGGCATCGTGCTCGAGAATTACCCCGACGTCAAGGTCGGCGACGTCATGGAGGTCTTCGAGGTCAAGCAGGTCGAACGAAACCTCTAGGATGGCCGCCGCCCGCATGAGAAGGGTGAACGAGGCGGTCCGCGAGGTCGTCTCCATGCATATCGCCGACGACCTGCGCGACCCGCGAGTTGGATTTGTGACCGTTACCTCTGTCGAAACAAGCCCTGATCTTCGCCATGCGCGCGTCTACGTGACGGTCCTGGGCGATGAGGACGCGCGTGGAGCGGCGCTCGCCGGCCTCGGCTCGGCGAGCGGGTTCCTCCAGGCTCAGATCGCTCGCGAGCTGCGGATGAAGAACACGCCGACGCTCGACTTCGTCTACGACGAGACCACTGATCGCGGCTTCCGGATCGATCAGCTGATCCGCGACGAGGAGGAGCGCGGCTGATGGGCGCCGACGGCCTCGCCCAGATGGCGGACGAGCTCCGTGGAGCGGACAAGTTCCTCCTGACGACGCACCTGAACCCCGACGGCGATGCGCTCGGGTCGTTGCTCGGCATGCACGGGGTGCTGCGCGCGCTCGGCAAGGACGCGGTGATGTTCCTCGCGGCCGACCAGTTCCCACTCCCCGAGGAGTTCCACGCGATGCCCCTCGAAGAGGTGAGCAGCGACATCCCGTCCGACATCGGTGAGCGCGTCGTCGTCTTCCTCGACTGCGGCAACATCGATCGGATGCCGGTCGAGGAGCTGAAGACCGGGGGCCGCCGAATCCTCGACATCGACCACCACCACGACAACACCCGCTTCGGCGACGTCAACCTGGTCGTCGCCGACGCCTCCTCGACCGCCGAGATCGTGTTCCACCTCGCCGAGGCCCTCGATGTCGCGCTCGACGTGGCGATCGCCGAGCCGCTCTACATCGGCCTGATGACCGATACCGGTCGTTTCATGTACGAGAACACCTCACCTGAGTCCCACCGCGTGGCCGCGCGCCTGGTCGAAGCCGGCGTCGACGTCCCGAAGGTGTACCGCGACATGTTCGAAGGGTTGCCGGCCAGGCGGCTGCTGCTGCTCGGCCGGGCGCTGACCCGCCTGCAGCGCTACGAGGACGTCGGTCTGACGCTGACGAACCTCGAGCTCGCCGACTTCCGCGAGACCGAGACCGTCGAGGCCGACGCCGAGGGTGTCGTCGACTATTTCCGAGCCGTCGAGAACACCGCGGTCGGCGCGCTTGTGCGCGCGCGGTTGACCGACGGCGACGAGAGCTCCTACAAGGTGAGCCTGCGGGCGACCGACGACCGCGTCGACGTGTCGATCATCGCGCGGGAGTTCGGCGGCGGCGGCCACCGCCAAGCCGCGGGCTTCTTTACGGAGCTGTCGCTCGACCAGTTCGTCGAGCAGCTGCGCACCCACATCGGCGCCCAGCTCTAGCCCCCGATGACTCCGCGCGGGGTCATCCTCTATCCGAAGCCGGCCGGGGTCACCTCCCACGACGTGGTCGCGCAGGTCCGTCGGCGCCTGAGCCAGCAGACCGGAAAGCGGGTGAAGGTCGGCCACGCCGGGACGCTCGACCCATTCGCGACCGGGCTGCTACTCGTGCTGGTCGGCCAGGCGACGCGTGTCCAGCGGTACCTGCTCGGACTACCGAAGACCTACCGCGTCGTCGCGCGGCTCGGCTGGCGCTCCGATACAGGCGACTGCGACGGGACGCTCGAGCAGACCGGCCGGATCTCAGAGGACCCGCGGATCCCCGTAGGGCCGCAGCTCCAGCGCCCGCCCGCGTACTCGGCCGTCAAGGTCGACGGCGAGCGCCTCTACAACCGTGCCCGCCGCGGGGATCCGGTCGAGGGCGCGCCGCGGTTGATCGAGGTTCTGGACGCGCGCCTGCTCGAGCGCGATCCCGAGCGCGCGACCTTCGAACTGCGCGTCAGTTCGGGCACCTATATCCGGGTTCTGGTCGCCGATCTCAGCGACGCCTACTGCGAAGCCCTCGAGCGAACGGCGATCGGAGCGTTCGCGCTCGCCGACGCCGATCCGGAACAGATCGTCGACCTCGACACCGCGCTCTCGTTCATGCCCGCCGTCGAGCTTGATGGGGAGGAGGCCTCGCGCGCGGCGGACGGCGTGGCCACTCGTCCTGCGGCGTCCGAGGACCCGCCGGCCAGGTTGATTCACGGCGGAGCGCTGGTGGCGATCGGCGAGTCGCGGGACGGGCTGCTGCGCCCTGTGGTGGTATTCCGAGGGTGAAGGTCATTCATCTGCCGGATCTCGCGCCCGCGGCCGGCTCTGCCGAGACCGGTCGCCGCGTCGCGATCGGCACCTTCGACGGAGTCCATATCGGTCATCGGGAGGTCATCCGCGGCTGCGACACGGTCTTGACCTTCGATCCGCACCCGCTCGCGGTCCTGCATCCCGCAGCGCTCCCCAAGTTGCTCGACGCGCTACCGATCAAGCGCGACCTGCTCGCGGGCCTCGGCGTCGGCGAACTGGTGGTGATCCCGTTCGATCAGGAGTTCGCGGAAACGGACGCGGAGGATTTCATCGACGAGATCCTGATCCGGAAGCTCGGCGCCTCGCACGTGTCGGTCGGCGAGAACTTCCGCTTCGGCCGGGGCGCGGGCGGCGACGCGGCGATGCTTGCCGGCCGTACCGAGTTCGAGACCACGATCGTCCCGCTGATCGAGCTCGGCTCCGAAACCGTCTCCTCGACGAGGATCCGGGCGCTCGTCGCCGCCGGGGACGTCGAGCAGGCGGCGCTCTGCCTGGGTGGGCCGTTCCTGCTCGAGGGCGAGGTAGTCGGCGGGGACCGGCGCGGGCGGGAGCTCGGCATGCCGACGGCCAACATCGTCCCCGACGATCGCCTTGCTTGCCCCGGCCATGGCGTCTACGCCGCCTGGGCGCACGGTCACCCGGCGGCCGTCAGCGTCGGCGTACGACCGACCTTCGAGACTGGTCGCGGCCTGCTGGTCGAGGCCTACATCCTCGACTTCGACGGCGACCTCTACGGGGAGATTCTGCGCGTCGCCTTCGTGCGTCGGCTACGCGGGGAGCGGCGATTTGACAGCGCCGAGGAGCTCGTCGAGCAGATGCACCGCGACGTGGAAGCGGTCAGGCGAGCGTGCGTGGCTGGTACGGTTCCCGGCCGATGACTCTCACCGTCGACGCAAAGAAGGAGATCGTCGCCAAGTTCGGCAAGGACGAGGCGGACACCGGCTCGACCTCGGTCCAGGTCGCGCTGCTCAGCGCGCGGATCACCGAGCTGACCGAGCACCTGCGCAGCCACAAGAAGGATCATCACTCCCGTCGGGGGCTACTGATGCTCGTCGGCCAGCGCCGTCGGCTGCTCAACTACCTGCGCGACTCCGACCTCGATCGCTATCGCGGGCTCATCAAGGAGCTCGGACTCCGCAGGTGATCGACGCGGGAACTCCGGCGCCGGAGTTCACGCTGCCTGACCAGGACGGGAACGAGGTCTCGCTCGCCGACCTGCGCGGATCGACCGCCATCCTCGTCTTTTATCCGCTCGACTTCAGCCCGGTCTGCACCGACCAGCTCAGCATCTACCAGGAGGTGCTCACAGACTTCCATGATCGCGGCGCTCAGCTGTACGGGGTTTCCGTCGATTCGGCCTTCGCGCACAAGGCCTTCCAGGAGAAGCTCGGGCTGGAGTTCCCGCTGCTGGCCGACTTCGAACCCAAGGGCGCGGTCGCGAAGGCCTACGAGATGTACATCGACGAACGCGGCCACAACCACCGCGGCTTCGTCGTGATCGACCCAGACGGCGCGGTCAAGCACTGGCACCGTGAGGCCAGCCCGCTCGACATCCCGGGCGCCAACCTGATCTTCGACGCGCTGGCCTGAGCGCTGAGCCGAGACCTCGGCAGCGCGCCGTTGCCCCCGGTAGACCCGAACGAGCACGTGCGCGGATCCGGGGCGGTGGTCGTGATCGAGTACGGCGACTACGAGTGCCCGTTCTGCGCTCGAGTCGACGCCCTGCTCGCGGATCGGCCGTTGACGCGGGTCTTCCGCCACTTCCCGGTCCTCTCCAAGCACCCGCGGGCGAAGGTGCTGGCCGCCGCGGCCGAGGCCGCCGCCCTTCAAGGCCGCTTCTGGGAGATGCACGACTCGCTGTTCGCCGATCAGGGCCACCTCGACGATCCCCACCTCTGGCGTCGCGCCGAGTCCTTCGGCCTTGACCTCGACCGGTTCGAGCGCGATCGGCGCTCCGACGCTGTCGCCGAGCGTGTCGCGCAGGACTTTCGCGGCGGACTTCGCGCGGGCGTGATGGGAACTCCGGCCGTTTTCGTCGATGGTGTCGCGCAGGCCGCTGATACCCTCGTCGCAACTCTTATCGAAGAGGTATAGCTAGCTGCCGCCATCCGGGCGGCCGAAAGGAAACAGAATGAGTGACGTAAATGGGCCCGTCCACCGGGTCGCCGTCGATGTGGGCGGTACCGAGATTTCGTTCGAGACGGGCAAGCTCGCCAAGCAGGCCAGCGGCTCGGTAGTAGTCGCCGCCGGCGACACGATGGTCCTCTCGACGGCGACCGCAGGCAACCTGCGCGACGTCGACTTCCTCCCCCTGACCGTCGATGTCGAGGAGCGGATGTACGCCGCGGGCAAGATCCCCGGCAGTTTCTTCAAGCGCGAGGGTCGTGCCGGTGAGAAGGGCACGCTGACCGCGCGCATGATCGACCGGCCGATCCGGCCGCTGTTCCCGAAGGGCTGGCGCCGGGAGACCCAGCTCGTGGCGATCCCGCTGTCGATCGATCACGTGAACCCCTACGACATCCTCGCGATGAACGGCGCCAGCGCCGCACTGATGGTGTCCGACATCCCGTTCCCGATGCCGATCGGCGCCGTGCGGGTCGGACAGAACGACGAGGTCGGCTTCGTCGTCAACCCGCACGAGGAGGACATCTCCGAGGGTTCCCTCGACCTCGTCGTCGCCGGTACCGAAGAGGCGATCCTGATGGTCGAGGCGGGCGCCAACGAGGTCTCCGAGGCGGAGATCCTCGACGCGCTTGACATCGCCCACTCGGAGATCAAGAAGCTCTGCGCGGCCCAGCGCGAGCTCGCCGAGAAGGCGGGCAAGCCCAAGGTTGAGGTCGAGGTTCCGCAGGTCGACGAGTCGTTGCTCGCGCAGGTGCGCGAGCAGTTCGGCACGAAGCTGACCGCCGCAACCCAGATCGAGGACAAGCTCGACCGCCAGGACGCGACCAAGGCGGTCGAGGCCGAGACGCTCGAGACGCTCTCCGGGCCGGCGGACGCCGAGGAATACAGCGCCAAGCGCGGCGCTGCCCAGATGGCTTTCGACAAGCTCGAGAAGGAGACGATCCGCCAGCGGATCGCCGTCGAGAAGAAGCGTCCCGACGGGCGTGCGGCCGACGAGATCCGTCAGATCTCGGTCGACGTCGGCCTGCTGCCGCGAACGCACGGCTCAGCGCTCTTCACCCGCGGTCAGACGCAGGCGATCTCGGTTGCCGCGCTCGGAACCACTCGTGAGGAGATGCGCCTCGACACGCTCGGGCTCGAAACGACCAAGAGCTACTTCCACCACTACAACTTCCCGCCCTTCTCGGTCGGGGAGGCCGGTTTCATGCGCGGACCCAAGCGGCGCGACATCGGTCACGGTGCGCTCGCGGAGCGCGCGCTCGTGCCGGTGATCCCGACCGTCGAGGACTTCCCGTACACGATCCGGGTGGTCTCGGACATCCTCGAGTCCAACGGTTCTTCCTCGATGGCATCGGTCTGCGGCTCGAGCCTCTCGCTGATGGACGCGGGTGTGCCGATCAGCCGCCCGGTCGCCGGTATCGCGATGGGTCTGATCAAGGAGGGTGACGACTACATCGTCCTCTCCGACATCGCCGGAGTCGAGGATCACCTCGGCGACATGGACTTAAGGTCGCCGGCACCGAGCAGGGCATCACCGCGCTGCAGATGGACATCAAGATCACCGGCGTGACCTTCGATATTTTGCGCGATGCGCTCGCCCAGGCCAAGGAGGGCCGGACGTTCATCCTCGGCAAGATGGCCGAGGCGATCGACACCCCGCGCGAGGAGCTCTCGAAGTTCGCTCCGCGGATCAGCGCGATTCAGATCGACACCGACAAGATCGGGATGATCATCGGCAAGGGCGGCGAGACGATCCGCGCGCTCTCGGAGGAGTTCGAATCCCAGATCGACGTCTCCGACGACGGCACGATCCGCGTTTACGCGCAGACCGGCGAGCTCGGCGACGGGCTGATCGACCGGATCCGGCAGATGACCAAGGAGGTCGAGATCGGCGACGAGTACAACGGCAAGGTCGTCAAGACGACGACCTTCGGCGCGTTCGTCGAGCTGGCAAAGGGCACCGACGGCCTGCTGCACATCTCGAACATCGCACCGGGCCAGCGGCCAGACACCGTCGAAGAGGTCTTCGACCGCGGTGACGAGATCAAGGTCCGCGTGGTCGAGGTCGACAAGGAGCGCGGCCGGATCGGCCTGCGCCTGTCTGACGATCCCTCGATCGCCGGCAAGACCAAGGAGGAGCTCGCCTCGATGGGTTCCGGCGGTGGCAGTCGCGGGGGCGGCGACCGTGGCGGTGGCGGCGGTCGCGACGGCGGCCAGCGCAGGGATCGTCGCTGAGCGCGTCCGCTAACGGCGCAGGGCCCAGGATCTCCGAGCTCGACTCGGGGATCCGGATCGTGACCGAGGCGACCGAGGCAGTCCGCTCGGTCGCGCTCGGTTTCGGCGTTCGGGTCGGGTCACGCGACGAAGCAGTCGAGCAGGCCGGCCTCTCGCACTTTCTCGAACACCTGTTGTTCAAGGGGACCGAGCGGTTCAGCTCGACCGAGATCGACGAGTTCTTCGACGGCATCGGGGCCGAGGTCAACGCCGGTACCGGCAAGGAGACGACGACGCTCTACTCGCGGTTCCTCGACCAGCACCTCGAGAGCGCGTTCGACGTGATGTCGGACATGCTGCTGCGCCCGTCCTATCCCGACATCGATTCTGAGCGCCAGGTGGTGATCGAGGAGATCGCGATGTACGAGGACGAGCCCTCGGACAAGGTCCACGACGTGCTCGACGTCGCGATGTTCGCCGACCATCCGCTCGGCCGCCCGGTAATCGGCCGGGCAGAGGTAATCGGCTCGGTTCCGGTCACTGACATCGCTCGCTATCACGACGCCCGGTACGGGCTTTCGAACCTGGTCGTGGCCGCCGCGGGCAATGTCGATCACGACCGCGTCGTCGAGTTGGTCGAAGAGACCTGCCAGAGCGCACTGCCCGCCGGTGAACCCGTTTCGGGATCACGGGGAGGAGCCCCGGACCGCTCCGCTCCGGGGCTACGGTTCCACGTCAAGGAGACCGAGCAGTGTCACCTCTCGGTCGGTGGTGCCGGGATCGACCGGGGCGACGAGCGTCGGTTTGCGCTGCGCGTTCTGGACACGATCCTGGGCGGCTCGACCTCCTCGCGGCTGTTCCAGGAGGTTCGCGAGAAGCGAGGCCTCGCCTACTCCGTCTACTCCTACTCGAGCGCTTACGTCGACAGCGGGAAGATCGCGATCTACGTGGGCACGCGACCCGACAACGTCGCCGAGGCTCTCGAGGTCATCGGCGGTGAGCTGCGCAAGCTCGGTTCCGAAGGGGTCTCGGCGATCGAGCTCGATCGCGCCAAGGAGAACGTCAAGGGACGCACCGTCCTGTCGATGGAGTCGACGATGGCGCGCATGAGCCGCCTCTGGACCGCGGTTCTGCACGACTTGCCGGTGCTGTCGGTCGACGAGGTGATCGAGGCCGTCGACGCCGTCAGTCCGAGCGACATTGACGGGCTCCTGGAGGAGTTCTACGATCCGGCGAGCATGTCGGTCGCCGGCGTCGGCGCCGACGAGGACGCTTTCCGAGAGGCCGCGGGCGCCGTTAACCCGACCCTCGCAGCGTAAGCTCCCCGCCGTGATTCGCGTTGGGGTCTCAGGGGCGGCGGGCCGGATGGGCCAGGCGGTTTGCGGCGCTGTCGACGGTGCCGACGACATGGAGCTCGTCGGTCGTTCCGACCCGTCGCTCGATGCCTCGTTGAGCGACCTGCTCTCCGACGCCGAGGTCGTAGTCGACTTCTCGATCCCCGCTACCGCGCTCGAGAACGCACGCGCGTGTCTCGAGGCCGGAGTCCACTGCGTGATGGGCACCACGGGCGCCGACTTCACCCAGCTCGAGGGCGTCGGGAGCGCCAACCTCTTCGTCGCCCCGAACTTCGCGATCGGCGCCGTGCTGATGATGGAGGCCGCCAAACTCGCCGCTCCCCACATGCCGGAGTGCGAGATCGTCGAGCTCCACCACGACGCCAAGGTCGACCGGCCCTCCGGGACCGCAGCGCGGACCGCCGAGCTGATCGCCGCGGCCGGTGGCAACGTCCACGAAATCCATTCCCTGCGGCTACCTGGCCTCGTCGCTCACCAGGAGGTCGTCTTCGGCGGGCTGGGGCAGACCCTGACGATCCGCCATGACTCGCTCTCCCGGGAGTCGTTCATGCCAGGAGTGCTGCTCGCTGTGCGGCGAGTCGCTGGGCTGGAGCACTCACCGACGTTCGGGCTCGAGACGCTGCTGTTCGGCTCGTAGCCGTTTGCTGCCGTTCGCCGGGCCAGAGGGATGGCTACGCCGCGATGTCCAGCACGAGATTGTCGACCCCGCCCTCGCGCGGCCCCTGGCGGACCCGCTTGGAGATCGAATCCATCAAGCGGTGGGCGGCGACGTTGTCGCTCAGCATCATCGCCGTGAAGCGCGCGATCCCGTTGTCGCGGGCGATGTCGGCGAGCGCTTCGCCGATCCAGCGGCCGACGCCCTGGCCGTGGAGGTGGTCGCCGACGACGATCGCGATCTCAGCGGTATCCGGCGCCTCGCGGAGGCGTACGTATCGGCCGACCGCGACGATCCGGTCCGGCCGGTCGAGCGGCGTCGCCACGAGCGCGACGTGATCGGCGCCGTCGATCTCGGTCAGGTAGCGCAGCTCGGCGAGGGTGAAGTCGGGCTTGGGGGAGAGGAAGCGCTTGTGGACGGCGTCCGCCGAGAGCCGGTGGAGCGCCTCGGTCAGGGCGGCCTTGTCGCGCGGGCGGATCGTCCGCAGGGTCAGCCGAGACCCGTCTGGGAGGTTGAGCAGCATCCGCTTATTATCGGTAAGCAGCCCGGGAATTGTGTGAGCGCGGTCACGCTCGGGAGGCGCTCAGCCGGAGGCGCTACTACGCAACGCGCGGGGGATCACGAAGCGGATACCGGATCGACCGGCGTCGATCGAGCAGGTCTTGTTGTCGATGTAGCCGAGCTTCTTGGCCCCGGGGACCAGTTCCATCTGGTTGAGATAGCGGTCGTGGCCCCGTTTCCGCGTGACCAGCCATAGATAGCCCGTGTCGTGCAGGCGGCTGCGGTAGCGCAGCAGCGCCTCGTGACCCTCGTCCAGGGATTGCACCAGCACGATCGCGCCATCCAGGTCGCCATGGCGCACGAGGCCGCGGCCGAGCGCCTGTTTGACCTCGGTGCGCAACGCGCTTCCGACATCGCCGGTGATCTCGATTCTCTGGTCGGGCTTGATGCCCAGCTTCTGCACCACTGTCCGATGACTGTAGTCCTTCTCGGGGCTCATGTTTGCCCTGCAAACTATGCCCACGGCCGGCGACGGTCCTCGGAGCGCCGGCCGCTAACCATTACTCTGCTTGCGATGGCAATCGAGGGAATCATCACCGCGATGGTCACGCCACTGGAGGCCGGTGGCGCGATCGACGAGTCGGCGACCGTCCGGTTGATCCATCACCTGCTCGAGAACGGCTCCGACGGGATCGTCGTCGCCGGGACCACCGGCGAAGGATCGACGCTCGACGACGACGAGAAGTGCGCGTTGTTCGGGCTCGCCGTCGCCGAGGCGCCCGACGCGCTCGTGATCGCCAACACCGGATCGAACGACACGGCCCACTCCGTACGCCTCACAGAGCGGGCGACGGCGCTCGGCGTCGACGCCGTGTTCGCGGTCGCGCCGTATTACAACAAGCCGAACCGCCGCGGGCTGATCGAGCACTACCGAGCGATCGCCGGCGCCACCGATCGGGACGTCGTCCTCTACAACATTCCCAGCCGCTCCGTGGTCGACATGCCCAATGACCTGCTTGCCGAGCTCGCGGAGATTCCGAACGTGAGCGCGGTCAAGCAGGCCCGCGGCGAAGACATCGCGACGATCCCCGGGCTAGATCTGCTGGCCGGAGACGACCTCCTCTTCCGGCAGGTGCTCGACGCCGGGGGCACCGGCGGCATCCTGGTCGCCTCGCACCTGGTGGGCACCCGGATGCGCCAGATGATCGACGAGCCGGAGTCCCGCGCCACGATCGACGAGTCGCTCCAGGATCTCTACGCGGCGCTTGCCGTGAGCACCAACCCGATTCCGATCAAGGCCGCGCTCAACCTAGTGGGCATCGAGGTCGGCGGGCTGCGCCTGCCGATGGTCGACGCCTCCGACGACGAGCTCGAGACGATCGGCGCCGCGCTCGACCGACTCGGCCTGCGCAGCGCGGTTTGACACCTTGAGCTCCAAGCTCCGCGTCCTGCCGCTGGGCGGTCTCGGCGAGATCGGCAAGAACATGACCGTTCTCGAGTACGAGGACCGGATCGTCGTCGTCGACACCGGGCTGATGTTCCCGACGCCCGACCAGCTCGGGATCGACCTCGTGCTGCCCGACTTCGCCTACTTACGAGATCGCGCCGACGACATCGAGGCGATCGTCCTGACCCATGGTCACGAGGACCACGTCGGAGCGCTTCCGTTCCTGCTGCGCGAGCTGCGCGCCGGAGGCTCGACGCTGCCGCCGATCTACGCCGGGCCGCTGCCGATCGAGATGGTCCGCTCCAAGCTCGACGAGCACAAGATCAAGGAGGTCACGCTTGAGGCCGTCCATCCCGGGAACCCGTTCGACGGCGGGCCGTTCTCGATCGAGATGGTCAAGATGGCCCATTCCATCCCGGATGCGTTCGCGGTCGCCCTGACGTGCGAGCTCGGGACGACGCTGATCACCGGGGACTACAAGTTCGATCAGACTCCGGTCGAC
>JACCVG010000169.1 GCA_013698335.1 Thermoleophilaceae bacterium | reverse complement strand
CGCGCGCGGTTGGCGAGCACGTTGGCGGGCACATCGGCGGTGTTCAGGCCCAGATTCAGTGACTCGTACGCGCCCTCGCTCACGCCGCCGACCCGTGTCGAGAACGCGACCGATACCCCGTCTCCCCGGAGGATGAAGGTCACGCGGCGCCGCCGCGGGCGAGCTCGATGGCGGCCGCGAGCTCGGCCTCTCGGCCGTCCAGCAGCCCGTCGAGCTTGGCGAGCAGGGTCGCGCGCAACGCAGCCCCGATAGCAGGCGATGGGGCGATCCCGGCTGCGCGCAGGTCGTCACCGCTGATCTCGAGTGTCGCGTACTGGAGTGAAGCTAGGTAGCTCAGCAGGGGCTCGGGAGCCGCGCCAAGCGCAAGCGCGAGCGCCATCCCCTCCGGCGAGACACCATCGAGCGACACGAAGATCTCGGATGGTTTTGCGTCACCGCGCAGTTCGGCGGCCAGCGGCGGGGCGTCTCGAAGTGCCGCCCGGACCCGGTGGGCCGCGCCAGCGTCGAGCTCCAACTGTTCCAGGACCGAGGGCGCTCCGGATCCCAACCCGAGCAGCAGCGCCGCGAGCGCGCTGAGCACCCGGTCGGCGCCCGTATCGAGAGCGGCCAAGGCCGCCGAGCCGCAGAGCGCCGGATCGATCCCGCCCGGCCAGCGCTCGTGAAACCCGAGATCGACCATCCGCTCGAGCGCCGCCACGAAGTTGACCTCGCCGAGCAGCAGCAGGAGCTCGGCGCCGAGCCGAGCACCGGAGACCGTGCCGAGCGCTCCGCCGTCGATCGCGGCCCGCGCGAGGCGCTCGGTCTGGGGCTCCATGCTCGAGTCGAGCCGGACCTCGTAGCGAATCGCCCTCAGCAGGCGGGTCGGATCGTCGAGGAAGCTGCGCGGGTGGAGCACCCGAATCGTCTTGCTCACGAGGTCAGCGCGACCGTCGAACGGGTCGATCGCCTCGCCGGCCTCGTCCCCGAGTGGCAACGCCACCGCATTCACCGTGAAGTCCCGGCGTGCGAGGTCGTCCTCGATGCTCGCCGGCGCTACCTCGGGTAGTCCACCGGGCGCCGCGTAGCACTCGCTGCGGGTGCGCGCGAGGTCGACGCGCACGCCGCCGATCGCCAAGCGAGCGGTCCCGAACCGCTCGTGCTCGAGCAGCTCCGCGCCGAAATGATCCGACAGCGCCCATGCGAGCGAGCCGATCTCCCCCTCAACGGCGATGTCCACGTCGACCGGAACCGCCCCACGCAGCGCGTCTCTCACCGCGCCGCCAACGAGGTAGGCGGGCGGAAAGCCCGCAAGGGCCTCCAGCAGCGCCCCGCCCTCGGGGAACCCGCGGACGATCTCCTGCCCGGTGGGAGCGTTCGTCATCGACCCAGTCTGACGAGCGCGACCGACGCGCCCAACCCCTACTCGACGTTCAGCCGCGTCCTCGACAGCGCCTGATCGTCGATCGGGCGATTGCCCGAGATCAGGTTGAGCAACGGCTCGATGTAGCTCGTGGCGATCACCGCCGCCGGGTCGGAACCGGACGGGATCAACTCGCCCAGCGCCTCGAACAACGGACGGATCGCGACGTAGGTGGTAGGCGCGTAGTCGGTCCCGAGGCTGGCGACCGCGCTCTTGTAGGCGGCGTCATCGGACAAGACCGACTGCGGCTCGAGCGCCCGCTTGGCGGCCGTCTCGCCGTAGGCGATCACGACTTTGGCGTCGCGCTGGACGAGAACGAGCGCCTTCGGAAGCTCCGGATCGCTGACCGAGAAGCCCGCGTCCCCGTCGATCGGCGGGGCGCCGATTCGCGCTTCACCCCCGATCTCCTTGCGGATCAGCTCCTCGAGCTGCCGGATCGTCGTCGCCGAGGCCTCGGGGTCGGTGGTCTCGATGACGAGCGCTCCGTCAGCGCTGTCGATGGTTGTCCCGCCCGCGAAGATCGCGAGATCGCCCATCCAGGCCGTGGCCTCGAAGGGATTGAATCCGACCTGCGACTCGACGATCGAACCGAGTGTCTCAATGTCCAATCCACTGCTCGCGACCGACTCGGACACGGCCTCGTTGATCGTCATGCCGATCTCGGGTGCTCCGACGGCGATCAGCGAATTGCTCGGCAGCGATCCGAGCAACTCCGGCGATGACACAGGAGCCAGTTCGCCTCCGGTCGCCGCGACCGACGGACCGTCGAGCACCAACCCGCCGGTGTCGGCGGAGAGTACCGCTGCGAGCGGAGGCTGATCGTCGAGCTGGGCGAGCGCATCGTTCTGGGCCGCGGGCGGCAAGCCCTGTTCGGCGAGGCTCGCCTCGACGAGCGACCGCACGTCTGCAAAGAGCGAGACGAGGCCGTCGGCGGGCAGCTCCTCGAAAGGCTGCGTGTAGCGGTCCGAATCGGCCAAGGAGGCGTCCTCGGCGTCGACCGCGGCCTTGAGGCCGGCCTCGGTCCCGACCACGACGAACCCATCGACGAGGCCGACCGCGACCGGCGGCCCAGCCTGCGGCGGAGCGAGCCGGTACTCGGCGCCTTCATAGGTTCGCTCGCTGCCGCCCGGGATGACCTTCTCCAGGCCCGTGGCAGCCGCCTCGGCGTCGTCGGTCGAGAGCACCAGCGCGCCGTCGGGCTCTTCGGCTGCGACGTTCGTGAGGAACACACCGGCGCGCTCGCCAAGCCACGGCTCGATGTCCGCGGCGAAGTCGATCGGCGCGCCGGACTGCTGAAGTCCGGTCTCAATCAGGTTGCTGATGAAAGCACCCGGCTCGGCCTCCGCCCCACCCGGGAACTTCGCGTACAAGGCGCGCAGTGCGGTCTCCTGGTCGCCCGCCGGATCGACCGTCGCCTCGACGTAGACGCTCGCCGCCGCGGGAGCGAGGCTGGATGGTGGATCGTCGCCGCTGCCGGCCTGTCCGCAGCCGGCGAGAACCAACGCCGCCCCTGTGATTGCGAAGCCCACGACCTGCCTGCGGAAACCATGACGAGTGCTCATGGCGCGGCAGCCTACAACCGGACGGGGATCCCGGCCGCCGCGAGCCGGCGCTTGGCCTCGCCGACGGTGAACCGGCGGTAATGGAAGATCGACGCGCAGAGCACGGCGTCGGCACCACCCCGCTCGATCGCGTCGACCAGGTGCTCGAGCCGGCCGGCCCCACCGGAGGCGATCACGGGCACCTCCACGGCGTCGCTCACGGCGCGCGTCAGACCGAGCTCGTAGCCGTCCTCGGTCCCGTCGCGGTCCATGCTCGTAAGCATGATCTCGCCCGCCCCGCGCTCGGTCGCCTCGCGGGCCCATTCGACGGCCTCGCGACCGGTCGTCGTCCGCCCGCCGTTCACGAGCACGTCGTAGGCGCCGCCGACCGCGCCCGCCCGGGCGTCGATCGCGAGCACGACGCACTGCGCGCCGAAGATCGCCGCGAGCTCGTCGATCAGCTCGGGGCGCGCCACCGCGGCCGAGTTGACGGTGATCTTGTCCGCGCCGGCGTCGAGCACCGCCTGTGCGTCCGCAGCCGTGCGGATTCCGCCGCCGAGCGTGAAGGGGATGAAGACGTCGTCGGCCGTCCGCTTCGCGAGCGCGACCATCGTGTCGCGCTTCTCGTGCGAGGCGGTGATGTCGAGGAAGACGAGCTCGTCGGCGCCCTCGGCCTCGTAACGGGCTGCCAGTTCGACCGGGTCGCCCGCGTCGCGGATGTCGACGAAGTTCGTGCCCTTCACGACGCGCCCCTTGTCGACATCGAGGCAGGGAATCACGCGCTTGAGCAGGCTCAAGGCGCGAGCGCCTCACGCGCCTCACGGACGGTGAAGCGGCCTTCGTAGAGCGCCTTCCCGGAGATGACCCCGTAGAGGTTCTCGATCCCGAGACCGGCGAGTGCGCGCAGGTCGTCGAGCCGGCCGACCCCGCCCGAGGAGATCACCCGGCCGCTCGTCGCCTCAGCGACTCGCAGGAGCCCGTCGAGGTCGGGTCCGTCGAGCATCCCGTCGCGGTCGACATCGGTGTAGACGAAGGTCTCGACGCCGGCGTCGTCCAGCCGCGCGACGACGTCCTCGGGCGATTGACCGGTCGTCTCCGTCCAGCCGGCGACCGAGACGGCTCCCCCCCGCGCATCCACGCCGACGACGATCCTCGGGCCGTGATCGGCAACGGCGAGCGCCAGCAGCTCGGGGTCGCGCAGTGCGACGGTCCCGAGGACGACGCGCTCGGCGCCGGCCGCGATCGCGTCGTCGATCGCGTCGCGAGTCCGCAGCCCGCCGCCGTACTGGATCGGAACGCCGACGGCCTCGGCGATCCGAGCGAGGTGATCGAGGTTGGCGGGTGCGCCGTCGCGCGCGCCGTCGAGGTCGACGACATGCAGCGCCTCTGCCCCGCTCTCGACCCAGGCGAGTGCCGCGGCGAGCGGGTCGTCCGCGTATACCGTCTCGGCATCGAAATCCCCCTGGCGAAGCCGCACGGCCCGGCCTCCCCGGATGTCGATCGCCGGCAGGAGAATCATCGAGCCGCCCCGGTCGGCGCCGGCCGAGCGGCACAGATCCTCGCGAAGTTGGCCAGCAGCGCCAGCCCGTGCTCGCCGGACTTCTCGGGATGGAACTGGACACCGAACAGCGCCCCGCGCTGGACGGCTGTCACGAACGGCGCCCCGTAGGTGGACGTGCCGAGTGCGTCCGCGGGATCGGATGGCTGGCCGGCAAAGGAGTGGACGTGGTAAAAGGCACACGGATCAGGCAGGCCCACGGTCAGCTCCGAGGATCGCGACCAACCGACCGGGTTCCAGCCGATCTGGGGCAGCTTGAGCCGCCCCGCCGAGAGCGGCTTCACCTCGCCGGAGATCAGGCCGAGTCCGGGCGCGCCACCGAGCTCGCTGCTGCGCTCGAACAGAAGCTGCATCCCGAGGCAGATTCCGAGCACCGGCCTGCCCGACGTCGCGGCGTCGCGGACGACGCGGGCGAGTCCCCGCCGGTCGATCTCCTCGACAGCCCGCGGGAAAGCACCGACGCCTGGCAGGACGATCCCATCGGCGGCCGCGATCTGGTCGGCGCTTGCGCTGATGACCGCGGCTGCACCGACCCGCTCGAGAGCCTTCTCGACCGAGCGCAGGTTGCCCATCCCGTAATCGACGATCGCAACCGTCAAAGGACGCCCTTCGTCGACGGGATGCCCCCCTGGAGCGGATCGATCGCGACCGCCTGGCGGAGTGCGCGCGCGACCGCCTTGAAGATCGCCTCGACCATGTGGTGCGCGTTGGTCCCCGCCTCGATCTGGACGTGCAGGGTCAGCTTGGCGGCGTTGGCGAGCGCGCGCAGGAACTCCTCACACAGATCGCTGTCGAAATCGCCAACCGTCGCTTCAGGGAGCGATCCTTCGAAGGCCGTGAACGGCCGCCCGGAGACGTCGATCACCGCGCGTGCTCGGGCCTCATCCATCGGGACGATCGCGCTGCCGTAACGGACGATCCCGGCGCGCGTGCCGAGCGCCTCATCGAGCGCGCGGCCGAGCAGGATGCCGGTGTCCTCCACCGTGTGGTGCGGGCCGGTCTCGAGGTCGCCGCGCGCTTCCACGCCGAGGTCGAGCCCTCCGTGGCGGGCGAAGGCGTCGAGCATGTGGTCGAAGAAGCCAACCCCGGTGTTGCGGGTCCCGAGGCCGGTCCCCTCGAGCGAGAGCGACAGCGAGATGTCGGTTTCCCCCGTCTTACGGCTGACCTGCGCGGTCCGCGTCATCGAGCTCGCACCTCCATCGATTCGGCGTGGACTGGGAAGCCCTCGGCGCGAGCGAGCACGCCACCGGGCCCGGCAAGCGTGCGGGCGGCCTGATCGTCGATCGTCACGCAAGCCATCCGCCGCCTGAAGGTCTGGACCGAGAGGGCGCTCTGGAATCGTCCGGCGCCCCCGGTCGGGAGGACGTGGTTGGAACCGGCGACGTAATCGCCGAACGCCGTCGCGGTACCGGCGAAAACGGCACCCGCGCGCCGCACGCGGTCGAGCAGCGCCATGGGCCCTTCACCGAGCAGCTCGAGGTGCTCGGGAGCGAGCTCGTCGGCGAGCGCCACGGCCGCCTCGAGCTCCTGGAGAACCACGATCGCGAGCGCGGCGTCGCAGACGCTCGGTCGCTCCGGCGGCAGCTCCGCACAGAGGGCCGCGACCCGGTCGGCGAGCGCGGCGTCGGTCGTGATCAGCGCCAGTAGACCGTCCTCGCCATGCTCGGCCTGGGCGAGCAGGTCGAGCGCGATTGGCTCGGCGTCGACGCCATCGCCCGCGACGACGACGAGCTCGCTCGGTCCCGCGATGCCGTCCAGGCCGACGATCCCGGCGACCTGTCGCTTGGCCTCCTGGACCCAGGCGTTGCCCGGGCCGACGATTACGTCAACCGCGGGGATCGAATCGGTCCCGTAGGCCAGTGCGGCGATCGCCTGGGCTCCGCCGACCCGGTAGACCTCGTCGACCCCGCAGAGCCAGCAGGCGGCGAGCACGATCGGGTCCGGGCTCCCATCGGGCCCCGGAGCGACGCAGACGGCCAGCCGCGCGACCCCGGCGGCGAGCGCGGTGGCCGCGCACATGACGACGCTCGAGGGATACGGAGCGCGGCCGCTCGGGATGTAGGCCCCGGCCCGGGCAACCGCGAGCTCGCGCAGCTCGATCCGCTGCCCGCCGGCGAGCTCGATCGTCCGGTCTTCGCCGATCTGACCACGAGCGACGGTCTGGACGTTGGCCAGGGCGGTCTCGATCGCAGCCCGCACATCGGCATCGAGCAGCTCTGCCGCCGACTCGAGCTCGGCCGCGGAGACACGCAGCGCGCGCGCGCCGAGGTCGACGCCGTCAAGCCGCCGGGTCTCTGCGCGAAGGGCATCGTCACCGTCGGCGCGCACCGCGGCGAGGATCGCCCGGACGTCTTCCTCGACGGCCCTCGGCGGAGGCGCCAGCCCACGGATCGCGGCTGCACCGGCGTCTTGGCTGAAGCGCGTGATCCTCATCGGGAGATCAGCTCGCCGATACGCGCCAAGAGCGAGTCGATTGCGGCGGCCTTCAGCTTGTGCGCGACCGGATTGGCGATCAGGCGCGCCGTGCAGACAACGATCTCCTCGCGCTCGACGAGGCGGTTCTCGACGAGCGTGCGGCCACTCGCTGTCAGGTCGACGATCCCGTCGGCCAGACCGGTCAGGGGAGCGAGCTCCACCGAGCCCTTGACCTCGACGATCCCGACCGGACGGCCGGTGGCGGTGAAGTGATCGAGCGCGATCCGCGGGTACTTCGTCGCGACCGTGAACGTGCCCAGCCGTCGCAGCGACTCGGCGATCGTGTCCTCGCCGTCGCGTTCGGCGACGATCATCCGGCAGCGGCCGAAGCCGAGATCGAGCAGCTCGTAGACCTCGCGCTCGCCGCCCTCGAGCAGGACGTCCTTACCGGTGATCCCGATGTCCGCCGCTCCGTGCTCGACATAAGTCGGTACGTCAGAGGGGCGCATCGTCACGATGCCGAGCTCGGCGAACAAGAGCTTGCGCTGGTTGGAGCGGACCTCGGAGACATCGAGGCCGAGCCCCTCGAGCAGATCGAGCGTCTCGCCCATCAAGGCCCCACGGGGAACGGCGATCGTCAACCCCTCGTTCGGGCTCATTTCGAGCTCTCCCGGTCCAGCCGCTCCTCGGCGGCGCCGGCAGCGTGGATCCGCTGCAAGTCGAGCGCGATGCCGCAGGCCGGGAGATCACGGCCGAAGCGCCCGAGTAGCTTGTCGTAGCGGCCGCCCCCGCCGATCGCATATCCGACGGCCGGGTCGTAGACCTCGAAGACCGCGCCCGAGTAGTAGCCCAGCTCGCGCACGAGACCGAGATCGAAGAGGACGCGATCACCGACACCGCGCTTGTTCAGCAGCGCATTCAGCGCGCGCAGGTTCTCGACCGCGCGACCGGCGCGGGGATCGACGCGATCGAGGATCTCGGCCGGTCCCCGCATCGTCGGCAAGCTTGTCAGCAGCTCGAGATCGGCGCCGTCGATTCCCAGATCGCTCAGCTGCGCGCCGAGACCGACGAGATCGCGGCGTGCGAGCGTCTCGAGCAGCGGCATGCGGTCCTTCTCGAGAACACCGCAGTCGGCCAGTAACGATCGATAGAGATCGCCGTCTCCGATTCCCACGCGGTGTTCCTCGAGCCCGGCCTGGCTGAGCGCCTCGATCACCAGGGCGACGACCTCGGCCTCGCCTTCGGGCCCGGGCGCACCGATCAGCTCGATCCCGGCTTGGAGGAACTCGCGCGCCTGCACCTGACCGCGGCTGACGGCGCGGTAGGAGTGTGCGAAATAGGACAGGCGGATCGGAACCGCGGCGTCGCGGTAGCGCGCTCCGACCAGGCGCGCGATCGGAATTGTCATGTCGAAGCGTAGGACGAGCACCCTTCCGGAGCCGTCGAAGAGCCGCAGGCCCGCGCCGGCGGCGCGCTGGTCGCCCCGCTCGAGAACCTCCTCGTACTCGACCGTGGGTGTCCAGACCTCGCCGTAGCCCGCGCCCTCGAAGGCGGCGCGCAGGCGGTCGGAGATTGCGCGCAGCTCGCGCATCTCGTCCGGCAGCATGTCCCGGGTTCCCGAGGGAGTCGGCGTGATCATCGTCTGATTCTTTCGCGCCGGAGCCCCCGGCGCCTGTCGGGGACGCGCAGGCTAGGCGGCTTCGAGCTTCTCTCCGACGCGCTCGATCCGCGCGCCGAGCCCTCGCAGCCGTTCGTCGATCCGCTCATACCCACGGTCGATCTGGCGGATGTTGCCGATCTCCGAGGTCCCCTCCGCGCAGAGCGCGGCGATGAGCATCGCCATCCCCGCCCTGATGTCGGGGCTCTCCATGCGACCGCCGTGAAGCCGGCTCGGGCCGCTCACGACCGCGCGATGCGGGTCGCAGAGCAGTACCCGAGCGCCCATGGCGACGAGCTTGTCGACGAAGAACAGGCGGTTCTCGAACATCTTCTCGAAGATCAGGACCATCCCGTCGGCCTGGGTCGCAAGCGCAAGCGCGATGCTCGTCAGGTCGGCCGGGAACGCCGGCCAGGGCCCGTCCTCGATCTTGGAGATCGCGTCGCCGGCATCGTCTCGCACCCGCAGGCGCTGCTCCGGCGGGACGATCACGTCGTCGCCGTCGAACTCAATCTTGCAGCCGAGCCGCTCGAACACGAACCGCGTCATGCGCAGGTCGTCGGGGTTGGTGTCGGTGATCCGGAGCTCGCCACCGGTGACCGCGGCCAGCGCGATGAAACTGCCGATCTCGATGTAGTCGGGGCCGATCGTAAAATCCGCTCCGCCGAGCTTGTCAAGTCCGTGGACGAGCAGCACGTTGGAACCGATGCCCTCGATCCGCGCGCCCATCTGCAGCAGCAGCCGGGCGAGATCCTGGACGTGCGGCTCGGAGGCCGCGTTGTGCAGGACGCTCGCGCCGGGGGTCAGGGCGGCCGCCATCAGCGCGTTCTCGGTCGCCATCACCGACGGTTCGTCGAGGAAGAAGTCACAGGCCTTGAGCCCGCCCGGTGCGGTCAGCCGGTAGTAGGAGCTCGCGCGATCCATCTCGACCGAGGCGCCGAGCGCACGAAATGCGTCGAGGTGGGGATCGAGCCGGCGGCGGCCGATCACGTCGCCCCCGGGCGGCGGCATAGTCGCCTCGCCAAACCGCGCGAGCAGCGGGCCGGCCGTAAGGAATGAAGCCCGGATGCGGCTCGCGATGCTCGTCTCGAGGTCGGTCTTGCGGACATCGGCTGCGTTTAGGGCGATGACGCTGTCGCCGCGCCATTCGACGCGCACGCCGAGATCGACGAGCAACTCGATCATCGCCTCGACATCGCGGATCCGCGGGATGTTGCGGAGTACGACCTCCTCCTCGGTCAACAGCGCGGCAGCCAGCACCGGCAGCGCCGCGTTCTTGTTGCCGGAGGGCGCGATCGTGCCGCTGAGCGGTGAGCCGCCTTGGATGAGGAATTTCTCCATCGTGGGATCGCCGACCCGGGTTCCCGGGCGGGTTCCCTGAGCGACCGACCTAGGGTACCGAAGCCGTGAGGAGCGGGAAACGCCCTGCAAACGGGCTGTTGAGGGCCGGAGCCACGCGCTCCAGGCCTGGTCGACGCTCGTTCTCGGTTAGCGCTCAGCCGGCTGAGTCTCCTTCGTCCAACCCCGCGGCCTTGCGCGCGGCGCCATGCCGGTGACGACGCTCGCGACGCAGGAACAGGGCCCGTTGCACCGCCAGCGTGAGCACGCCGGCTAAGAGGATCGCGCCTAGGTTGATCGTGAGCTGCAGCGCGGCGCCACCGACCTGCGACCAGTCTCCAAAGGCCGCCGCAACACCTATGTTGGCCGCTGCCGGAATCGTTGTGACCGAGATCAGGACCCCGATCAAGGCTCCCGACTTGGCGCTCGTAAGTGACATCACGCCGGCCGTGCCGGCGAGTGCGGCGACGACGAACGAGAACAGGTCCGGTCTCGAGATGAAGTCGGTCAGCGGGTGCTGAGCGGTCGAGAAGTCAGCCGGCGCCTGGCCGGCGAAGATCAGCAACTCCACGCCGAAGTAGGTCGCGGCGATGCCGATCGGGAAGGCGATGCCTAGGGCGGTCAGTGAGCGACGGGCGAGGCCAGGGCGCCGCTGAACGATCGCCACGCAGACCCCCGCGAGCGGACCGAACTCCGGCCCGACGACCATCGCCCCGACGATCAGGATCGGGGAATCGAGCAGGATCCCGACCGCGGCGATCAGCATGGCGACCACCGTGAACAGCAGGAAGCTCGCAGAGAGCTCGATCGAATCCGAGGTGCGCGCCTCCACCTCCTCCCAGACGACGGCGTCCGCCGGTGCGCCGGCCGCTGCTTTGACTGCTGCGTCACCGCCCGCCGAGATCTGGCTGTCGATCGACGTGAGCGCGATCGAACCCTCGACCGGCACCCCGAGTTCGCGCAGGTCGTCCACGATGACGCTCGCCTCCTCCCGGGCTACGTCACAGAGGATCAGATCGCCGGGCGGCTTCAGCGCCGCCTCCGGCAGTCGGACGACGTTCGTCACGGACTCCGCTGCGGTAAGCAGATCGAGAACCTGGGACGAGCAGAAGGCTGGCGCGACGATCCGCAAATGAATCACGCCGAGGCCTCCTCGACTTCGAGATAGGGCTTGAGCCCTTTTCGCACGGCAGGCGGGATCTCTTGCTTGGTGAACCGCTCCCGGTCGATGAAGACGTGGCGCAGCCATCCCTCGGCGCGCGGCTGGTCATCGCAGCGGACCGTGTAGGCGGTCGTCATCGAGGTCTCCCCCATTCGCTCGACCGCGACGCTGATCTCGATCCATTCGTCGAACCTGACCGGAGCCCGGTAGCGGACCGAAGCCTCCGCAACCATCATGTCGACCCCCTCCGCGGTCATCCAGCCGTAGCCCCCGAACGCCTCGCGCCACAACTCCGTGATCGCGAGGTCGAAGTACGCGAGGTACTGGGCGTTGAAGACGCAGCCCTGGGCGTCGCATTCGGCGTACCGAACCCGGAACTCGTGGGAAAACCTGGGCGCCACCGCGGCCGAGCGTAGCCGACGCGCGGCGGTCCGACCTTTCCGTCCGGAGGCCCCCGTACCTTCTACGAACACATGTTCGACACGATCAAGAATCGCTTCCTCGACGGAGTCGACCTGGCGGTCGAGTTCTCGACCCTGGGCGAGTACCGACTGGACGGACCCGTAGCCACCGGCGGCGCGGCGTCAACGGTGTGCTCCTCATCGTCATTCGACTGGCCTGCGCCCTGCGAAGGCTCCGCGCGTCGGCGGTCCGCCGCGCGCATCAGCTCTGACGTCTGCTGATCCGCTGAGGCTTTAGCGGAGCGCAGCGGCCCAATCGCCGCTGTCACGCGTAAGGAGCACGTCTATGACCGCTCCGTCAGTACACGTGACGGTGAATCGGGCTTGGTCGCCCTCAATGCCCGGGAGGTCCTCAACGAGAACCAAGTGGAGCTCCTCGATCACGGCGTCGGGACGGCTGGCGGCGAACTCTCGGCGCACCGCACCCTCGAGCGCCACTCGATCCCAGCCGCGGTCTGTAGCCCGAGCCAGCTCTAGCGCAGCGTCAGCGCGCGCGACATCGGCCGAAAAGCGTGGATCGAGCCGGCGATCGCGGCGAGCGGCGGCGAGCAGCCCGCCGATGAAGACGATTACAACGAGCGCCGCGAGGACGACCAGCACGATCTGGAGAGGACTCACCGGGGGCAGTCTAGACCCCGTCCGGTGATCCCACGCTTCGACCGCGCCCGAGAAAGCGGCGTCGGGACGGGCCGCGCCGCTTCGACCCGCGCCTGAGAACGACTAAGGGCCGCCCTGAGGCGACCCTTAGTGAAGAACCGGCGGCGACCTACTCTCCCAGGCCCGCGAGGGCCAAGTACCATCGGCGCAGAGGGGCTTAACTGCTCTGTTCGGAATGGGAAGAGGTGTTTCCCCCTCGCTATTGCCACCGAAAGTTGCGAGACCAGGCCCTTGCCGGGCCTTGAAAACTGCACAGCGGCCGCCCAGATCGAATGGGTATCAAAATATCCGTCAAGCCCTCGAAGCATTAGTACCGGTCTGCTGAAGGCGTTACCGCCCTTACACATCCGGCCTATCAACCTGGTGGTCTTCCAGGGCTCTTACTCCCTCTAGGGGATGGGAGAACTCATCTCGAGGTCGGCTTCCCGCTTAGATGCTTTCAGCGGTTATCCGATCCAGACGTAGCTAATCTGCGATGCCCTTGGCAGGACAACAGATACACCAGAGGTCTGTTCATCCCGGTCCTCTCGTACTAGGGACGACTCCTCTCAATTCTCCAACGCCCATGGCAGATAGGGACCGAACTGTCTCACGACGTTCTGAACCCAGCTCGCGTACCGCTTTAATGGGCGAACAGCCCAACCCTTGGGACCTACTACAGCCCCAGGATGCGACGAGCC
>JACCVG010000164.1 GCA_013698335.1 Thermoleophilaceae bacterium | reverse complement strand
CCGGCTGGATCCTTGAACCAGGCGATGTCGGGGCCGTGGCCGCGCATCACGCCCTTGTCGTCCTGGGGAAAGCCCTCGTAGCGCTCGAACTCGACGCCCCGGGCTATCAGCCCGCCGACCGCCGCGTCGATGTCGTCGACCGGGAAGTTGAGGATTGTGAAGCTGGCCGGCTCGTGGTCCTCGCCTTTCGGATAGGCGAGCACCTCGCCTCCGCCCGCGACCTTCAGGCGGAGCAGACCGTTCTCCACACCCACCTCGAGGCCGAGGGTCTCGCCGTAGAACTCCTTCGCCCGCTCGACGTCGTCGACCGAGAAACCGCTGAACGCCTTCGTCTGACCGAACATGGTTGTCCTTTCTCTCTGGTGTTTTACGTGCAACCTGGTGTTTTACGTGCAACCGCGTCGCGATGGCGAACTCGTCGCCTCAGTCGAGTTGCGCTGGCAGGCCGAGCCGACCGCCGGTTTCATCGACATGGACAACCTTGAACCGGGCGCTTGTCGTTCATCGATCGGCCGATTCCGCCCCGCTTCCGGCTGCGCGAGATCAAGATCCCGGCCGGTGGAAGGCATGGCTACGATGAAAACGAATGGCGTGAGGCGCTGATCGTCGTCGAGTCCGGCGAATTCGAAGTCGAGTGCTCGAAGGGCTTGCGGCGCCGGTTCGGTCCCGGAACGGTGATGTGGCTCGGCGGGCTCCCACTGTGGGCGCTTCACACAGCGGGGGTGAGCCGGTTCTGCTGGCCGCGGTTTCACGCCAGGCGATAGGAGAACGGATGACTGAGGAACAGACCGACCGGCGGCGCTGGATCGCCCTCTACGTGCTCTGCGTGGGCATGCTGATGATCGTTCTCGATGCGACGATCGTCAACGTCGCGTTGCCCTCGATCAAGGCTCAGCTTGGTTTCACCCAATCCGATCTCGCGTGGGTGCTGAACGCTTACCTGATCGCGTTCGGCGGCTTCCTGCTGCTTGCGGGGCGGCTCGGCGACCTGATCGGGCAGCGGCGGGTCTTCCTAATCGGCCTCGGGGTTTTCACCGCGGCTTCGCTGCTCTGTGGCCTCGCCGGAAGCCAGGGCATGCTGATCGGCGCGCGCTTCCTCCAGGGGCTCGGGGGCGCGCTGACCTCGGCCGTGATCCTCGGGATGATCGTGACGATGTTCCCCGAGCGCCGCGAGCAGGCTAAGGCGATCGGCGTTTTCAGCTTCGTCGCTTCGGCGGGCAGCGCGATCGGGCTGCTGGTCGGCGGCGTCCTGACCGAGGCGATCAGCTGGCACTGGATCTTTTTCGTCAACGTGCCGATCGGGTTGATCACCGCGCTGCTCGCGCTGCGCCTCGTCGATGCGCGCAAGGGGATCGGCCTCTCCCAGGGAGCCGACCTCCCGGGCGCGACGCTCGTGACGAGCGGGCTGATGCTGGCCGTCTACACGATCCTCGGCGTCGGCGAGGCGGGCTGGGGCTCTCTGCAGACGATCGGGCTCGGAGCGCTGTCGATCGCGCTCGTCGCCGGGTTCTTCGCTCGTCAAGCCCGGATACCCAATCCGCTCATGCCTCTGCGCCTGTTCCGGTCGCGGACGGTCACCGGGTCGAACGCCGTGATGCTTTTGATGACCCCCGGCTTCTTCGGGCTGTTCTTCCTCGGCGCGCTCTACCTCCAGGGCCTGCTCGGCTACTCGCCGCTCGAGGTCGGCCTCGCGTTCCTGCCGGCCTCCATCGTGATGGGCGTGCTGTCGCTCGGTTTCGCCGAGCGACTGGTCGTCGACTTCGGCGCCCGCCGGACGCTCGTCAGCGGGCTGGCGGCGGGCACGCTCTCCCTGCTGCTGCTCGCCCGCGCGCCGCTCGACGCGGTCTACATGATCGACGTGCTCGCACCGATCGTGCTGCTCGGCGTCGGCGCCGGGCTGATGTTCCCCGCGCTGATGACGCTCGCGATGGAGGGTGCGAGCGACGACGACGCCGGTCTGGCTTCCGGTCTGATCAACACGACCGCGCAGGTCGGTGGAGCCGTCGGGCTCGCGCTGCTGGCGACGGTCGCCTCGGCCGTCTCGCTCGGACGCGAGTCGGCCGATCCGAACGTGGCGCTGAACGCGGGCTACCACGTGGCTTTCTTGATCGGCGCGGCGCTGATGGTCGCCGGGATCACCGTCGCGCTTAGAGCCCTGCCACGCGACCGGGCGGCGGAGGGCGGGCGCGAGTCCGAGCAGGGTGTCGAATCCGAGCCCGCATACCACGAAGCTGCCTGACCGGCCCGGTAGTACCTTTGTGCCGTGGAGGCGACCCGGGAGAGTCGTGACGCGGGGGCGAGCGCGCTCGCGCGCGAGCGGATGCTGCGCCTCGCGAGGATCTACGACGCCTTTGCGCGCGCCGACGACAATGCGCTGCTCGCGGAGGTCGTCGAGGAGTTCGTCTTCCACGCCGCGACCGGCCGGCGGATTGGGCGCACCGAGCCCTATGTAGGTGCCGAGGGCCTCACGGAGTACCTGGCCGACGCGCGAGAGATCTGGCTCGACGTGCGGCTGACACCGCAGGAGTACCGCGAATCACTTGATCGGATGCTCGTGCGCGGTCGCGTCTGGGCGCGTGACCACGACGGGACCGTGCTCGACAGCCCCGTGATCTGGATCTGGACATTCGAGGGGACCCTGCCGATCGAGTGCGACGTCATCGAGCCGGGCGAGGGCCTACCCCCGACGGCACCCGCTGCCGGCTGGGTGCGGATCGGCCCTTAGGCCAGCTCACCCCCCGCTCGCGACACGATCCGCAACTCGGTCCCGTTCGCGATGACCACATCGCCGGGGTGGAGCTGTCTTCCGCGACGTTGCTCCGGCTCCCCGTTGACCGTCACCTCCGACTCGGCGAGATAGACCTTCACCTCCCCGCCTCCGCCGACGATGTCCGCCAGCTTGAGCAGCTGACCGAGGCGGATCATCTCGCCCCTTATCGATACCTCGCGCGCGCGTGGGTCCATCGACCCGCCTCAGCCGCCCAGCGATTCAGTCCGCATGATCGCCAGGACGGCGGTGTCGTCGGGCTGATCCCCCCGCTCGAAATCACGCAGCGCCGTCTGAAGCGCCTCGATAACCGAGCGCGGGCCGCGCGCCGAGGAGACGGTCTCAGCGAGCCGCTGCTCGCCGAAGCGGTCGTGCTCGCCCCGGGTGTCGATCACGCCGTCGGTGTAGAGGACGAGTTGTGCACCGTCGTCGATCTCAACCTCGATCTCGGTCCATTCTGTCTCCTCGAAGCCGCCGACGAAGGGACCGAACACCCCGAGCTGGTCGATCGTGCCGTCCCTGATCAGCAGTGGAAGGGGATTGCCCGCCGAGACGACTTTCGCCAGCGCGCCGTGGCCGTTCTCGTGGAGCAGGATGGCGGTGATCGCGCAGAGCGAGAGATCGCTGCGGTCCAGCAGCGCTGAGTGGACGAGGCGAACCGCTTCGAGTGGCTCGGCCCCGAGCTTGAAAGCCGTACGCAACGTGTAGCGCGCGAGCGCCGTCAGCGATGCCGCCTCCGGACCACGCCCGGCGACGTCGCCGACTACGACCGCCCAGCCACCCGGGGCCTCGAACGCGTCGTAGAAGTCTCCGCCGACTTCGCCGTCGCCGCCTGCGCGATAGAACGCCGCCGCCTCCCAGCGCTCCATCAGCGGCAGCGCCTCGGGCAGCAGGCCGTGTTGCAGGGTCCGAGCGATGGTCGCCTGGCGTAGCTCCGCCTCCTTCGTCTCGGTGACATCCTCGATCACGTTGACTGCGTAGAGCGGCTGCCCGGCCGAATCGTTGACGGCGCTTGCCTTGGTCAGCCGCCAGGAGACCGCCCCGCTCGAGCGGTCCCGGTTTCGAAGCAGCAGGGGAGGAGCGGGCTGGCCCGCTAGCACGCGCCGCCCGGGCAGCCGGTCGAACTCGAGCGGCGACCCGTCCTCGAGTGTCGTCTCGAGGTGGGCCCCGATCGACTCCGGTGCCGCTGACAGCAGGGCTTCGACGGAGTTGAACTCGAGCAGATCGGCGGCCGCCTGGTTCGCGTAGATCAGCTCACCACTGACCGATTGCACGGTCACCGCCTCGGCGAGATTCGACAGCATGGCGGTCATCCGCTGCTCGGCGCCCGAGAGCTCACTGGCCAGCCCGGCATTGTCGAGCGCCAGCGCGGCACGTTCGGCGGCTGCTTCACCGAAGGCGAGATCGACCTCATCGTATCGGCGCCCGGAGTCGGCGGTGATCAGCGTCAGCGCGCCGATCGTCCGTCCGCGCGCTCGCAGCGGGAAGAACATCGCGGAGCGGGCATCGATCCAGCGCAGCAGCTCACGATCGCGAGCGTCGTGACCGGCGGCGCTGTAGTACTCCTCGGAGATCCGGCCGATCAGCTGCTTCTCGCCCAGCCGCGCTGCACGGCCCGCGCCGGGCTTCGTCGGACCAGTCGGGGGTCGGGCGCTGAGGAGTCGCTCGAGGTCCTCGCGCCGCGGGCCGTGGGCCCTGACCGCGACACGCGTCAGGCGGTCACCCTCCGCGACGTCGAGAATGCAGATGTCTGCGAGCCCGGGTACCAGCGAGCTGGCCAGCCGCTCGACGGTCTCGGAGGCCGGAAGCGCTTCGTCGACGACGTCTCCGACCAAGACCAGCAGCCGTGTTCGCTCAGCGACGCTCTCGGCGCGCGTGCGCGTGTGTGCCAGGAGCACCGCGAGGCAACCGCCGCCCGCCGTGATCGTGATCCCGACGTCGTGGCCGACCGCGCCGAAGTTGTCGTTCCAGACCCCACTCAGGACGCTCAGCACCAGAGTTATCGCCGCCGTGAGTGCCGTCGCCCCGACGCCCGCTCGGAGCGCCGTCACGAAAGCCGGCAGCGCGAGCGCGCCGGCGAAGATCACCAGGTCGCCGTAGACGAGGTCGATCAGAACGAGCAGGGCCGTCGCCGCCAGCCCGAGCGCCACGCCGATCACATCCTGTCGTCGCGGACCGAGCAGGTCCGTGCGGATGATCTCGAAGACTTTGATGGCCCGGAAGAGTAGTCCAGCCCTGGATGGGCACAACAGTCTGATGCCGCGGTTGCGAAGGATCGAATGTTCCGGGCCGGGATTGGCCCGCGTCCGCAGGGGGCGCGGGTTCGAATACCGCGACGAGCACGGCGAGCGAATCGCCGACGAGGAGGTGCTCGAGCGGATTGCCGAGCTCGCCGTTCCGCCCGCGTGGAGGGATGTGTGGATCTGCCCGTACCCGATGGGTCACATCCAGGCAACGGGCATCGACGCCGCCGGGCGCAAGCAGTACCGCTACCACGACCGCTGGCGTGAGCGGCGCGACCGAGAGAAGTTCGACTCGATGGTCGAATTCGCCGCGCTGCTGCCCCGCTTGCGCCGTCGCGTGACGCGCGATCTCCGTGTTGACGGGATGCCCCGCGAGCGGGCGCTCGGTTGCGCGGTCCGGTTGCTCGACCGCGGCTCCTTCCGTATCGGCTCTGAGCAGTACGCCGAGGACAACGAGACCTACGGCCTTGCCACGATGCGCTCCGGCGACGTCACCGTGGACGGGACGACGGTGGCGTTCGACTATCTCGCGAAGGGCGCCGCGCGCCGTCGCCAGACGGTCAACGACCGAGCGGTGGCGACAGTCATCCGCGAGCTCAAGCGCAGACGCGGCGAGCACGAGCTGCTCGCATACCGCGTCGACCGGCGCTGGAGCGACGTCCGATCGAGCGAGATCAACGACTACATTAAGAGGGCGATCGGCGATCAGTTCAGCGCGAAGGACTTCCGTACCTGGCACGGGACGGTGCTGGCGGCAGTTGCCCTGGCCGCCGTTCCCGAGGACCGCCGGGCGAGCAAGACCGCGCGCAAGCGGGCAATCCGCGGGGCGGTCGAGCAGGTCTCGGAGTTCCTCGGCAACACCCCCGCCGTCTGCCGCGCGTCCTACATCGATCCGAAGGTGCTCGATCGGTTCGAGGGCGGAGAGGTGATCGATGCCGAGCTCCCGAGACTGGCGGCGGGCGGCGCGGCGCTCCCGCGGCTGCGGCCGGCGCTCGAAGCCTCGGTGCTGCGAATGCTGGGTGACTGAGATGCCGAGAGCCGGACTGGAATCCCGTTCAGGAACGCCATTCCGGCGAGCCGCTCTAGATCGCCGGCGTCAGAGCTCGCCAGCCGGTTGACGTTGACGCCGCGGTTTGCGTTGGCGAGCTTCCACCCGCCGCCGCGATGACCCCAGCCGTGCGGCAGTGCGACCGTGCCAGGGGTCATCTCGTCGGTGACCAGGACGGGGACCTCGACCGCTCCGCCCTTGGACTCGAGCGACGCCGCGACGCCATCGCCCAGATCGAGCCGGGCCGCATCCTCGGGATGGACGCGCAGGGCTTGGGTCCGCCCGCCCCGCATCAGCAGCGGTGCGTTGTGCATCCAGGAGTTGTGAGAGCGCAGTTCGCGCATCCCGATCAGCCGCAGCGGGAAGTCGGGATCCTCCTCCTCGGCCGCTGGGAGCCGTGCGAGCTCTTCACGGATCGGATCGGGGGCGAGCTGGATCCGGCGCCGCTTGCGAGCCAGCTTCCGCTTCAGGACACCGCCCGGAGCTTGGTCGGCGAGCACCAGCCCGTGGGGGTGGCGGTCGCGCAGCTTCGCGATGCTGAGCCCGCCGCGTCGCAGACCGAAGAGGTCGCCGCCGGGACCGGTTCGCAGCAGCAGGTCGATCAACCGCTGCGGGGTGATCCTGATCCCGAGCTTCGCGAGCAGTCGCAGCGCCGGGACGGGGTAGGGCGCGATCCCGATCCGTCGAGCGATCTGATCGATCGTCCACCACTCCTCGCGCGCCTCTCCGGCGGGCTCGACGACGCGCTCTGTGTAGTGCACGAACGGCGGGACGTGGAAGGCGAGGAACGGGAGCGGGAAGTCATCGCGCTCGTAGAAGGTCGTCGCCGGCAGGACGTAGTCGGCGTGGGCATTGGTCTCGTTGACGTAGAGATCGATCGAGACCATCAGCTCCAGCTCGCCGAGCGCTTGCTCCAGCCGATCGCCGTCGGGTACCGAGAGCACCGGGTTACCGGCCGAGACGAACAGAGCGCGCAGCTGCCCCTCGCCGGGCGTCTCGATCTCCTCCGCCATCAGCGACGCGGGCATGTTGCCGAGCACGTCGGGGAAGTTGCCGATCCGCGAGCGCCGCTCGTCGTAGCTGGCGATCCCGATCCGCTCCGCGACCTCGTCGAGCGCGATCGGCGGGTCGCCGAAGACCGAGCCGCCGGCGGTGTCGAGGTTGCCCGTGGCGGCGGCGAGTGCATCGATCAGGAACGCAACCAGGGTGCCATGGCGTCCGAGGCACGACCCGGTTCGACCATAGATCGCGGCGCCCTCGGCCTGCGCGATCGCGCGCGCGAGGTCGCGCAGGACATCCGGCTCGATGCCGGTCCGCGGGGCAGTCTGCTCAGGTGGATGGGCGGCCGCGGCACGCGCTAGCTCCTGCCAGCCGTCGGTCTGCTCGGCCAGGTAGCGCTCGTCGGCGAGACCTTCTTCGAAGATGACCTGCAGCATCGAGAGCAGCATCCAGGCGTCGCCGTCGGGCCGGATCGGAACATGCTCGAACTGGGCGGCGGTCGGGGTCCGGCGGGGGTCGACGACGGCGACCCGCCCGCCGCGCTCGACGATCGCCAGCAGCTGCTCGCGAATCCGCGGAGCGCTCAGCACGGAGCCGTGCGAGACCAGCGGGTTGGCGCCGATCAGCATCAGGAAGTCGGTGCGGGTCAGGTCGGGCACCGGGACCAGCACCGGGTTGCCGTAGAGCAGCGCGCTCGCCGCGAAGCGGTTGTTGACGTCCTGCGACCCCGCCGAGTAGTAGTGGCTCGTCCCGAGCGCGTCGAGGAAGCCGCCGACCCAGAGCGTGTGCGAGTAGGAGAAGGCGCCCGGATTACCGAAGTACCAGCCGACCGCTCCACCGCCGTCGCGGTTGACGATCGCGCCGAGCCGGTTGCCGATGTCGTCGAGCGCCTCGTCCCAGGACACCTGCTCGAAGCTCCCGTCGCCGGTCCGCCGCAGCGGGTGCAGCACGCGGTCGGGGTCGTTGTGGACCTCGGCCATCGCGATCCCCTTCGGGCATGCGTACCCGCGTGACAGGGGGTTGTCGGGATCGGGGCGAAGCTCGGTGAGCCGGCCGTCTTCGACCGTCGCGACCATGCCGCAGAGCGGCTCGCAGATCCGGCAGTAGGTGACGACTCGCTCTCCCGCCATCTGGATGCCGATCGTACTCCTCTCGTGTCCCACGGCCTTAGGGGGCCCACAAACGGGTCCGCGACGCTTCCATAATGAGCTCTCTTTCTGCGCCGAGCACGACTTTCGGAGATCATGATTCGATCGTGGGGCTCGAGACACCGACTGTGCTGGTCGTCGACGACGACGCGCCCATCCGCCAAGCGCTCGAGCGCTCGCTGTCGCTCGAGGGCTTCGAGGTGGCGAGCGCCGCCGACGGCGAGACGGCGCTGGCGCTCGTATCCGAAGCTCACCCCGCGATCGTCGTCCTCGACGTTGCGATGCCCGGGATCGACGGCGTCGAGGTCACGCGCCGGTTGCGGGCGACGGGCGACGACGTCCCGATCCTGATGCTCTCCGCGCGCGACGAGGTCGAGGACCGCGTCGCTGGGCTGCAGGCCGGAGCCGACGACTACGTCGTAAAGCCGTTCGCAGTCGAGGAACTCGTCGCACGGCTCAATGCGCTGCTCCGCCGCCGGCCCGAAGCGGTCGCCGTCGCGATCGACGTCGGGCGGTTGCGTGTCGACCCGGCGCGGCGTCAGGTGTTGATCGACGGGGAGCAGGTCGAGCTGACCAAGCGCGAGTTCGACTTGATGCACACCTTTGCGCGCCATCCCGGGATCGTCCTCACCCGCGCGCAGTTGCTCGAGCAAGTCTGGGGCTACACGTTCGACGTGGAGACCAACGTCGTCGACGTGTTCGTCGGCTACCTGCGCCGCAAGCTCGAGGCCGGAGGCGGCGAGCGCGTCATCCAGACGGTTCGCGGCGCCGGTTTCGTGCTGCGCGCCTGACGTAGACGGTTGGATCCGCTGTGATTCGAAGGGTGTCGAGAACGGGCCCCAGCCTGCGAGCACGCACCGCGCTGGCGACCGTCGCCGCCGTGGCGATCGTGCTGTCGATCGTTGGTGTCCTGCTGCTGCGGGGGTTCTCAGCCTCCGAGCTCGGGGCGCTCGACGAGCGGCTGACCGAGCGCGCCGCCCAGCTCGACGACCCGCTGCGGATCCGCTCCCCGTTCGGGCTCCCGCCCGAGGCGCTCGGTGACGCCAGCGAGGTGCTCGGCGGGTCCGACCAGGTCGTGCGGGTGTTCGATCAGAACCTCGCGGTCGTCGAGTTCGGCGACACCGAGGGAACATTGCCGATCCCGAACAGGATCGGCTTCGACACCGTCACCTCCACGGAAGGGAAGCGCTTCCGGGCGCTGACGGTCCCGTTGCCGGGGGCCGACGGGAGCGTCGAGACGGGGATCGACGACGACGCGCTCGAGGACGTCCCCGCGCCGAGCGAGGTGCTCGCGCCGTCCAAGATCGAGCTCCAGGTCGCCGCTTCGCTCGCCCCCGTCGAGCAGAGCGTCGCGCGCCTTGGGCAGCGGTTATTGCTACTGGCGCTGCTCGCGCTGGCGGCCGCGGGCGCCGTGGGGTACGCCTTCGGCGGCATTGCCCTGCGCTCGCTCCAGCGGCTGCGGCTCGCCGCGACGGGTGTCTCGTCCGCCGATGATCTGAGCGCGCGCGTACCGGCCCATGCCGGCCCGCGCGAGGTCGACGACCTGGCCGGCGCGCTCAACTCGATGCTCGGCCGCCTCGAGCGCTCGCACTCCGACACCCTCGCCGCGTTGGAGGCGACGAGGCGGTTCACCGCCGATGCCGGCCACGAGCTGCGCACCCCGCTGACGGCGCTCGGCGCCAACCTCGAGACGGTCGCGCGCAACCCGGACATGTCGGCCGCCGAGCGCTCGGCGATCCTCGCCGAGACAGCGACCGAGCACCGCCGGATCGTCGATCTGCTCGACGCCCTTCAGGCTCTCGCGCGCGCCGATTCAGGCGCGGCCGTGTCTCGGGAGCCCGTCGATCTCGGGGAGATCATCGACGCTGCCGTCGAGGCGGCCCGCCGCCGACATCCGGCCGCGACCGCGGTCGCGACAATCGCGCCCGCGCTCGATGCGACGTTTGCGGGCTGGCCGCACGGCTTGCGGTTGTTGCTCGACAACCTGCTCGAGAACGCCGTTCGCCACGGTGGTGATTCCGCGCGCGTGGAGATCGGGCTCGCCCGCACTCCGAGCGAGGTCGTCCTGACGGTCGACGACGACGGCCCGGGCGTTCCGCTCGCTGATCGCGAGCGAATTTTCGAGCGGTTCGTGCGGGGCTCAACCGCGACAGCGGAGGGCTCGGGCCTCGGTCTGGCGCTCGTGGCCCAGCAGGCGGCGCTCCACGGTGGATCGGTCGAGATCGACGACTCGCCGCTCGGCGGGGCCCGTTTCCGGGTCCACCTCGCGATTCACACGGCGGGTAAGCTGCGGCAATGATCGCTCGCTCGATCGTGATCCCGCTCTGCTCGGCCTTGGCGCTGACCGTCACGGCCTGTAACGCCGGACCAGAGCCCGCGCCGACCGGCCCGCCGACCACGCCGACGGTCTCCAAGACCGAGCGCGAGGAGCAGAAAGCGGGCGAGGCCGTCGAGGTCGTGATGGAGAACACCAAGTACGTGCCGATGGCGGTGTCTGTCCCCGTGGGCGGCACGATCACGTGGACCAACGAGGACGATTTCCCCCACACGGTCACCAAGCAGTCCGGGCCCGGGCCCGAGCTTGACTCCGGCGACATCGAGGCCGGCGGAACCTTCGAGCAGACCTTCGGCGACGCCGGCACGATCGATTACGTCTGCACCATCCATCCGTCGCAGACGGGCACGATCACAGTCGAACAGCGCTAGCGGCGGCTTCTCAGGACGACGCCCTCGAGGATGCGGGCGACCGTCTCGCAGGAGTCGATCGCGCGCTTGAACCCCCTGAAGAAGGCCGAGCGCGTCGGCGGTCTCCTCGGTGTGCCGGAGCTGATTACCGGATCGCCACCGGATGGTCACAAGCGCGTGACGGCGGCGCGTGCTCGAGCCGCCAGGGTGGTGCTGATGACGACCATTCCCGCGCTCTACGCGCATCGACTTGGTCGCGACGTGGGACCCGACAGTTCGCGTGTGGCGCTGCGCGCGACCCTCGCGGGGTCGGTCGACGGCGTCGAGACCGATGTCTGCCTGACGGCCGACGGTCGCCTGGCTCTCCTGCACGATCCTCGGATCGAGAGCTGTACGACGGCACGCGGCTGGGCGCGCCAGACGCCGT
>JACCVG010000124.1 GCA_013698335.1 Thermoleophilaceae bacterium | reverse complement strand
GGCCGGCGGTGCGGTCGTGCTCGACCAGCAAAATCAAGCAGGCGATCGGAGTCCGGCGCAAGGCCAGGGGTCAAACCCCCAGGGCGATCCTCCCGGCGCCGCGCCTGCAGGAGACGGGGACTCCCGCTCGGCAAGACGCGAAGCGAGAATGCGCGCCTCCGCTGCGCACGAGCAGGGCCGTGGTGGCCACCGCGGCCGCGAAGACCGCCGCCGCTCCAGCAGCGGCGGCGCGTCCAGCAGGTCGCGCTCCGACGACGGTGAGCACGCCGATTCCTCCAGTTCCCCGGGCACGGGTGAGGAGGCCAACCGGCAACGCCCCGTAGAGACGGTCGAGCCCGAGGAGCGCGACGACAACGACGACGACGACGGGTCGAGCGGGTCCGACGACGACGACGACGGGTCGAGCGGCTCCGACGACGACGACGGGTCGAGCGGCTCCGACGACGACGGCGGCAGCGACTCATCGTCGTCCTCCGGGTCTGACGGCTCTGATGGCGGGGACTCCCACGACGGCGACGATGAGGTCGATTCCGGGAGCTCAGATCCTGAGGATGCGATCGACCTGGCGGGCGACTAACCCGCCAGCTGGACCTCGTTAGCCGTTCGGGGAGCAGTAGCTCCTGACAATCGCCGCGTGTGGGCGTTTAGGAGAAAAGGGTCTCAAGAAACGTGCGAGGCCAGAGAAACCCACGAGGGGAGAAAATATGTACAAGTCCACGTTGGAGAACAAGGTCTCGCCGGCCACGGCGGCCTTCCTCGGCCTCATGGCCGACCCGGACGAAAGTGATCGGGGCGCGTCACGCACGAGGAAGTCCCTGATCATGCTGATGGCGCTCGGGATGCTGATGATCCCGCTTACCTGGGCCGGTCCGTCGATGGCCGACGACGCCGACGACGGAGTCGCAGTGACATTGCAGAAGTTAGGCAGCGATGACGACGATGACGATGACGACGACGATGACGACGCGACGGAGGACGGTTCCACGGACGGCGAGTCAGATTCCGGTCTCGGCGGCAAGACCGATCGCGGCGGTGACACGAGCGCCAACAACGACGACACTCGCGGTACCACCGCCGGCACTGGTGCCTCGAACACGCGTGGCGACAGCGACACGGGTCTCGGCGGCAAGACCGATCGCGGCGGTGACACGAGCGCCAACAACGACGACACCCGCGGTACCACCGCCGGAACTGGCGCCTCGAAGACGCAGGGCTCGTAGCGGACCGCTGACAACAACGCAGGGCTTTCTCAAGAGCCCACACGGGCCGCCACGTGGCGGCCCGTGCTGTTTGCGGCGGGCGCTCGAGCATGCCGGGTTCGTGCGAGAGGGCGGGACCGAGGTCAGGCCTCACGTCGAGTCGGTGTCGGCTCGTCTTTCCTCGACAACCCCCTGATCATGGCCGCCTCGGGGGACTGGTGCCCACCCCGCCGAAGGACCGACCGGGACCGAGTGATCCCGCGGATCCGCTGGGTAAAACAGGGCCCGATTCGTCGCTAGGGGCGCGCTATCGCGATGCCTCGCAGCTTGGCGACTCGTATGGCGTAGTTCGCGCCGTCTGCCCGTAAGGTGGATGCGTGAGGGGCTCAAGGATCAAGCGGGCCGGCGCATTCATTGTTGCCGCCGCCGTGCTCGCGCCTGCCGCTCCGGCGGCAGCGAAGCCGCAGCAGGTCTCGGTCGAGCGAGGTGCCAACTTCGGCCATCGGATCTTTCCCGACGATGCGTTCACCGTGCGTGACGATCGGCAGCTCACGGGGCGACGGGTCCGGTTTCGGCGCGGTCGTGACTTCCCGGTCGTTGATGGACGCCTCAGGCAGGACTGCGACAAGGGCACCTATTCGATCTGCGATGCCTTTCGCCGGCTGAACGAGCTCGACGGCGTCGACCTGCAGCCGCGGGTGACGGTCCCGTTTACGGCCGCGATCGATCTCGATTCGGTCGGTCGAAGGAACGTCTTCATCACGAGCGGCGGCAGGCGCGTTACCGGGCTCGGCCAGCTGACCTTCGACCCGCGCACCCACATCTTGGCCGGCATCAGCGACGAGTTCCTGCGCGAGGGCCGCCGCTACCGGATCCACGTCACCAGTGCGATCGAGGATCCGCGCGGGAACAGGATCAACGCATGTGGCGGGGAATGCGTCGTCCCGTTCACCACGCGAACGGCCTCCGGCGCCCTGGTCCGCATCCGGCGTTCGCTCGACTTCCGCGAGCGTGACCCGAACAACGCGTACGCGCGCGCCGGCATCAAGCGCCGTGATCTCGACTTCACGCAGGATGGAACCGCTGACGTCTTCCGGGCGGCCACCATTCCGCCGTCCGTCGTCGGTAGCTCGGGCGGCATCATGCGGACCGACCAGGTCAAGAAGAACCCGGACGCCCCGGGAGCGCTGCGCACCAGCGTCGTGCCCAATCTGATCCCTCCCGGCACTGCCGGCTTCTTCGCCTTTGGCAGCTTTTGGTCGCCGCGCTACCAGTTCGCCTCGAAGAGCGGCCGGCGCGACCACGCCAGTGGCCAGACCGACGGGGTCATCCGCTCGGTACCCACCAAGCGCACCCCGAGGCCGGTCGGCGCCGACAGAATCGGAGCCATCGCCGTGACCCCCGACCCGGCGCTGTTCCCCCCGCCCTGGCCGGCGGCGGTCTATGGCCCCGGGTTCACACGCAGCAAGTACGACATCTTCGTGAGCGCCGACTACAACGCGGCGCGCGGGATCCTCACGATCGCGACCGATCCCGCGGGTCATGCCTACGGTGAGCACAGCACTGCGACTGTAACGAGCGGGGGGCGTCAAACCACGTTCCGGGGCTTCGGACGAGGGCGTGACCTGGACGGCGACGGTGATATCGGCGACGGGCTCGACGACGGTGTCGGCCCGACCGGGCACGTCAAGTCTGAAGCGAAGACACTTCCCTCCCGCAAGCCGATCGACGGCGTGCGGTCGGGGCTCATGCAGACGGTCATCGACAACATGGCGCTCGGGCGGGCGCTGAACGGCCTCGACATCCCCGGTGTCGGTCGCAACCTGGTCGACCCGTCGCGACTGCGTTACTACGGGATCAGCTTCGGCGGTATCTATGGCACGATGCTCATGGGTACGGACCCGCTCTTCCGCCGCGGACTGCTCAATGACCCGGGCGGACCGATCGTGGACATCGCGCGCCTGTCGGGCTTCCGGGGCGATCTGGCCGACCAACTCGAGCGGTCTCGGCCTGCGCTCCTGAACGGGGGGCCTGGACGAAACGGCTTCACGGAGGACCTGCCTCTGCGTAACGAGGCGCCGCGCGTCATTGATCACCGTGGCGCCGCGGAGCTCCAAGAGCTGTTCGCGACCTCCAATTGGTTCGAGCGCAGCGGAAGTCCGGAGACGTTTGCGCCGCGCATCCGCCTGCGCCCGGACAAGACCTGGAAGAACGACCCGAAGCAGGTCTCCTTCCAGACCGCCTACGGTGACGGCACCGTACCGAACCCGACGGCGGGCACGCTCTACCGCGCGGGACGGCTGTTCGACCGCGTCGTCTACTACCGCAACGACAAGACCCCGACGTTCGGCTCGGGCCCGCACGGATGGCTGGCGGACCCGAGGCTTGCCGGCCGCACGTCGGGCCAGCAGCAACTCGCCGAATTCCTGGCGACGGGAAGCCTGATCAACACGAATCCGCTCTTCCTCGAGACACCGATTGGCGACGCCAACAACCTGGAGTGCCTCCACTACCCCGATCCACAGACCGGAGAGGGCCAGGAGCGCCCGCCCTTCCCCGTCAGCGGCGAGTGCCCTCGCTCCTAGCTCGCCGGGAGCCCTCGTGGCCGACAGGCCCTCAGGCGGACGGTCAGCTACCCACAAGCGACGAATCGGGCCCTGTGTACGTCGTACCCGCGACCACAGTCACAGAGCGGATCGATCCTCGGCCCTTAATTCAGCGCGAATGCATCGCGCGGCTACAGGAAGTGGATTCGTGGCCAGGAGGGATACCGTCGTCGGCTTACGGAATGGGCTTCCGTAGGCGCGATACTCGGCGGGCGATGCCTGACGACATTCAGAACCTCAAAGCGGCATACGCCGCTTTCGGTCGGGGAGAGGAGCAGCTGTTCCTGGAGTTCGTCCACCCGGACTTCCGCTATCGGGCACGGGAGGAGCTGCCCGGTGGGGGCGAGTACGAGGGTCGGGCGGTCTTCGATCACAGGCTGACCGAGCTCAGAGAACTCTTCGCCGACATTCAGTTCGAGCCAACGGACTTCATCGTTTCCGGCGAATACGTCGTCGCTTCGCTCAGCTGGTGCGCCCGGGGCCGTGGCGGAGGAGTCCGGGTTGCTCAAGACCTCGTTCACGTGTGGCGCATCCGGGACGGCAAGTGGCTCGAGTTGCAGGTGTTCTCTGACAAAGCGGAGGCGCTCGAAGCCGTAGTCGTGGGCCTGGCGAAGTAGGCGATGTCGCAGGAGAACGTGGAGATCGTCCGGCGGGTGTTCGCGGAAATGGAGCGAGGGAACTTCTCGATCCCTCAGTTCTTCGACCCGGGCGTTCGGGTCAAGTGGCTCGACGCCGTAGGAGCGGAATCGGAAACCGTCGGGTTACAAGCCATGGGCCAGTTCATGACGGACTGGCTTGAGGTCGCTGAAGACATGGTGTTGGCCGCGGAGCGGATCATCGACGCGGGAGACCAGGTGGTCGTGTTCTCCGTATGGCGTGGACG
>JACCVG010000060.1 GCA_013698335.1 Thermoleophilaceae bacterium | reverse complement strand
CCTCGAGCGCGCGCTGGCCCTCGGCGACCAGCAGCGGCTCGAGGCGGTGCTGGAGCAGGTAGGTCTCGAGATCGCGGCGCGCCCGCTCCAGCTTGCGCCCGGTCGCGAACGGCCGCGAGCCGACGATGCGTGCCGACTCGTCGAGGATCACCCGGACGTTGTCGGCGATGACCGACCGCGCCTCGATAGCGATTCTTCCCAGGTCCGCCTCCTCACCGACCGAATCTCCGAGAACTCGCGCGCCTTCATCGAGCCAGAGGCCGATCGTCCGCTGGGCTGCGCGAACACGGGCCACCGCCAGCGCCTCCAGGTCACCGATTGGACGCTTGCTCAGGATGGCGATCAGCTCATGAACGGCTATGTCGGCGCCCCCGGCCCAGCTCGCGGCGGTGCGGACCGCATCGCCGGCGAAGTAGGGCTGGCGCAGCAGAGCGCCTGCCTGCGGCGCAACCCACAGGACCCGAGCGCCGGTGAAGCGGACCCGGTGCGAGGCGCTGCCGCGCATGCCCGCGCCGCGGTACCAAGATTTGTCGACTGTCACACCTTGCTCGAGGTCGACATAGGCCATCCGTGTCGCTCGCGGCTCCTCCGCATAGCGCGTGAGCACGAACGCCCGCTGCAGCCCACCGGCGCCGGAGCAGAAGGTCTTCGTGCCGTCGATCGCGATTCCGTCGGGGCCGTCGGTCATCCGGGCTGGCTCGCCTTCGCCGGGGGCTGGGTCGGCCCCCCAAACGCCGAGCCGCAGTCGTCCGGCGCGGATCGCGTCGAGCTCGATCGCGACTAGCGCTTCGTCGTCAACCTGGGCGGCGAGCCGCGAGACCCCGTTCAGATGCCCGTCGAAGATCCTCCCGAGGCTGACGTCGATCGCGGCGACGGCGCGGACCAGCGCGAGCTCGTCCTGGCTCGGCGTCGGTCGCGGGGAAACTCCCGTCGCACCACAGGCATCGAGCGCAAGCCAAGCTCGATCCGGGAAGCAGCCGTCGTCGAGGCGATCGTGCGTTTCCATCTCCTCGGCGACGGCCGGGCCAGACTCGCAAAGACGCACGAGCGCGACGGCGATATCGGGGTCGGCGAGCCTCATACAAAGACAGGCTCGGCCGGCGGGGCGCAATGCAGGCCGGCCGAGCGCGCGCAGTCGACGAGCGGCTCGACCAGCTCAACCGTCGCTGCGCATGAGGCCCGGAGGGCTCCGGGGCCGAGGCCGTCGTGCGCTAGCACGACCGCTCCAGCACGCAGATTGGGCCGTATTCGCGCGAGCATGGTGGCGGCGGAGTGGCCGCGCCAATCCTCGCTGTCCGCGGTCCAGCCGAGCAGCGCCAGCCCTCGATCGCGGGCGACCGCGGCGCTCGCGGGGGTGCTGATGCCCCACGGAAGGCGCCAGCGCGTGGGATGGATCCCGAGTGCAGCGAGGACCTCGAGCGCGGTGTCAGTGTCGCGCTCGATCTGATGGCGAGTAAGCGTGCTGTGTCGGAGATGGCAATGGCAGTGCAGCCCGACCTCGTGGCCTCGAGCGCGAATCGATTCGATCAGCGCCGGGTGGCGCTCGACCCGCCTCGTGATCGGGAAGAAAGTCGCCCTGGCGCCCGACCGATCCAGCGCATCGAGTACCGCCGCTGTCCAGACGGGGTCGGGACCGTCGTCGAAGGTCAGATGCATTTCGCCGCCCACGTCTACGACGCTGCGACCAGGTCGCTAGTCAGCGCGGAGGCCATCGGTGGGCGTTCGACCACCCCTTCGGTCAGCATCCGGCTAGATCGATCGAGAATCGTGTCGCTCACCTCGCACGCCATGTCGTGCAGTGCGGCGAGCGGCTGGTGCCGGTTTAGGCGCGCTCCCAGATCGACCTGCGCCAGCCCCTCCGGCCCGACTGCCAGCAGCGCGTCGATCAGCAGCCCCACATCGACTCCGTAGCCGGTGCGGAAGGGCATTGCCCGCAGCAGCCCGGCATCGGCGGCGATCTCCCCTGCCAGCGGTTGCCGCATCCCGGCAAGGGCAGGGAAGAAGCGCCGTAGCAGCGGTCGGGCGGTCAGGTCGGTGACGCGCCCGCCACCCGTGGGAAAGAGCATCTCCCCGACTCGCAACGGCCGCCGGTAGCTCGCCTTGACGAACGAGGCGGGATCGCCGGAGGTGAGCATCGGCCCGAGCAGGCCGGAGACGAAGTGCGGCGGGAAGTCCTCGGTATCAGCGTCGAGGAACACGACCACATCGCCGCGGAGCACACTGAGAGCGCGCCACATCGCGTCGCCCTTGCCAAGCACTGGGCCGAACTGCGGCATCAGGAGAGACTGGTCATAGACCTCGGCACCGGCGGCTTCGGCTAGCGCTGCGGTGGCGTCTTCCGAATCGTCAACCACGACCAATTGGTCGATCAGGCCCTCGCTTTGGAGCCCTGCCAGCGCGCCGACGATCGCCGCTACGGTTGCTGACTCGTTACGTGCGGGCAGACACACCGAGACAGACCGGGTACGGGTTGCGATCAGGTCGGCCTGAGGGAACTGCTCGTAGGAGAAGCTGGGCGGGACAAGATCGACGCGAGCGAAGGGGTTAGTTGGATCGGACGCTCGCAGCACCGCCACGAGATACCCGCAGGACGGGCAACCGAACCACCGCCACGATTGTGGGGCACGCTGACAGCCGAGGGTTAGGAGTTCGGCAACCGCTTTCACACGCGGGTCGATCGTCGCCGCGTAAAGCACGCTTCGTCCCCGGCCTCAGCGCACTTGAGCGGCTCACTCGCGAGTAAACCGGTTGGTCGCCGGGTAACCAATCTGCGATGACAGCGGGTCTCGTCTACTTCGTCTTCGCCCAGTTTCGAGAGGGACCCGGGCGTGGCGCCGCGCTGGATGCCGGACCGAGCGCGCTGCTGATCGCCGCGATCGTGCTG
>JACCVG010000043.1 GCA_013698335.1 Thermoleophilaceae bacterium | reverse complement strand
GGTTGGACCCGGAGGCTGTCGTCGGCTTGATGCGCTCGGCCCGCGTCGTCGTGGTGCCCTCACGATGGGCGGAGCCGAGCGGGCGTGCGGCGCTCGAGGCGATGGCGGTTGGCGCGCCGGTCGTGGCGTTCGACAGCGGGGGGCTTGGAGAGCTGGTCAGCGAGTCCGGCGGCGGGCGGGCGGTGCCGCCCTCGGCGGAGGCGATGGCGACGGCGTGCATGGAGCTACAAGGCGACCCTGCCTCCTGGGAGCTTCTTTCGAAGCGGGGCCTCCGGACTATCGAGGGCGAGCGATCGACCGATCTGTGGGTCGATCGAGTCGCGGCCGTCTTCGAGCGCGTGGTGAGGTCAGGCGGGCGGATCAATGACTACTCCACGCCTATCGTGCGTCGGGCGAGGAAGGGCCGCAAAAAAATCGACGTCCCCGCCGGCTAGCCCGATGATCCGAATACCGTCGAGGCTGAGGCTCTGGGGCAGGGGGATCGTCTCGACGCCCGCTAGGCGTGCCACCGTGCAGGGCTTCGTCGCGAGCTTTGCGATCCAGGTCGCCCTCGTGGTCACCGGCGTGGTCGCGGCTCGGGCCCTCGGCGTGCACGCGCGCGGCGAGCTCGCGTTCCTGCTGCTCGTCCCCACCGTCCTCACCACGCTGGGAGGCGCGGGGATTCCCGTTGCGCTCGCCTACTTCGTCGCCCGGAAGCCGGCGTCCGCGACCTCCATGATCCGCATGCTCCTGCCCGTGGGCATCGCTCAGGCCGTCGCGCTGGCCGCCATCGGCATGGGGATCGTGACGCTCGGCCTGGACCTCACGGCGCAAGAGGTGACGATTGCGGCCGTGATCACGCTGCTCTCGATTCCCCCGCGGCTTCTCCACGTGTACGGCGTGCGAGCGCTCCAGGGCCGGCGTCGCTTCCTCGCCTTCAACGTGCTGCGCAGCTTGCCCACGGCGGGCTATGCGGCGGGGGCGCTCATCCTGTTCATGGCCGGCCACGCGACGCTCGTCGCCCTCGCGATCGCATGGACCGCGAGCTTTGCCGTGAGCGGTGCGATCACCTGTTACGTGTCGTTTCGCGAGTTCCGCGACAGCGGGACCGCACAGGGACCGAAGCTGGGCGCCCTCGTTCGTTTCGGGTTGAAGGGCGCGCTCGGCTGGAGCTCGCCCGTCCAGGCGCTGCGCATCGACCAGACTGTCATCGGCCTGTTCCTCGCACCGGCCGCGCTCGGACTCTATGTGGTCGCCCAGGCGTTCACCAACCTGCCGCGGTTCATCTCCTCCAGCGTCGGCGCGGTGGCGTACCCGAACATCGCGGCAAGGGAGGATCGGCAGCAGGCGCGACGGACGCTGGGGCGGTTCGTGTTGCTCGGAGCGGTCGTCTCGGGCCTCCTGACCGGATCGCTTGCGATCTTCGCCGGCTGGCTCGTGCCGTTCTTCTTCGGGGCCGACTTCGTCGGCGCCGTGCCCACGACGCGGATACTGCTACTCGGGACGTTTTTCTGGTGCGTGCGCATCGTGCTGGCGGACGGCGCGTCGGGACTTGGCCTGCCCGGACTCGGGACGGTCGCCGAGGTGTCCTCATGGGCGATTCTCCTGCCGGCGCTGGCCCTGCTGACGCCGCCCTGGGGCATCGAGGGAGTGGCGGCGGCGCTCGCGCTGTCGGCGGCCACCAGCCTCGTCGTCATGGTCGCCGGCCTCATGATGAAGGGAATGACCCCGCTTGCGCCCGCGCTCGGCCGCCCGGCGCCACCTCCTACCGCGGGAGCTTGAAGCCGGGCGAGCGTGGGGGCGGCTGCGGTAGCGGACCGCAATCGACCGACGGGGTCTGGCGTCCGGACGCGCTAGCGCGTCCTCGCCGCCCGTGGCAGCCAGCGCTCGACGTTCACCTCGTAGAGCTCATCGAGGATGCTTCTGACGTCGTAGGTGAGCGCCCACTCGGCAAAGTGGGACTTGAATCGTCCGTTGTCCCCAATCCACCATGTGTGGTCGCCCTTGCGGCTGGCGTCGACGTACCTCCACTCGACCGGCCGTCCCGATACCTCCTCGGCCAGGGCGATGGCTTCGATCACGGATATGTTGCTGAATCGGCCGCCGCCGATGTTGTACACCTCTCCGGCCCGGGGGGCTCGGAAGAAGCACTGAAACGCGCGCACCAGGTCGGAGCTGTGGATCGCATCGCGTACCTGCTTGCCCTTGTGTCCGTAAATGCTGTAGCAAGTGCCGGTCACCGCGCAGCGCATCACGTACGCCAGAAACCCGTGCAGCTCTGCCGGCGAATGCGACGGCCCCGTCAGCGTCCCGCCGCGAAAGCACGCCGTCGGCATGTCGAAGTAACGGCCGTATTCCTGAACCAACACGTCAGCGGCGAGCTTTGAGGCACCGAAGAGGCTGTGAAGCGAGGCATCGACCGACATCTCCTCGGGGATTCCGGCCGCGTAGGGATGGTGGGGCTCGATCTCCCATCGTGTCTCCTGCTCGATGAGCGGCAGCGCGTTCGGTCGATCGCCGTAGACCTTGTTCGTGGAAGTGAAGATGAACGGTGCGTCGCGTGCGTGCCTGCGAGCAGCCTCGAGCAAGTTCAGCGTGCCCGTGGCATTGATGTCGAAGTCCGTAAACGGCTGACGCGCTGCCCAGTCGTGAGACGGCTGAGCGGCGGTGTGGATGACAACTCCGACCGCGGATCCCAGCCGGCGAAAGAGTCGATCGATCCGGTCCCGATCTCGAACGTCGAATGAGTGGTGCGTATAACGCTCGCCGAGCCGTGTCGCGAGTCGCCGCCGGTTCCATTCGGTCGACGCCTCGGCTCCGAAGAACTCGGCGCGCATGTCGTTGTCGATGCCGACCACCTCGAGGCCCAGGTCGGCGAAACCGAGCGCTGCCTCGGACCCGACGAGACCGCACGAGCCGGTTATCAGGGCGATGCTCACTCGACTTCGGCGCGCCTCATCGCAGGCACGATCGTAACCGTCGGTGACATGCTGGTGGGTGGGCGCTCGCACGCCGCGCGCCCTCCCTGCGCCGCGGTGCGGCTCCCCACAGGTCGATGCCATGGGACGTGAGAACGAGATCAGCGGAAAAGCGGTCCTGGTGGTCGGGACCTACTATCGCCCCGAGGAGGCCGGCATCGCCCCCTACACGACCGCCATGGCCGAGCACCTGGCACGTCTCGGCGCCTGCGTCACGGCAGTGGTCGGCTGCCCCCACTATCCCGCGTGGCGCGTGGCGCCCGAGTACGCACGCCGGCTCCGCAGCCGTGAGCGAATCGCGGGAGTGGAGGTGCGGCGGGTGCGCAACTACGTCCCGACGCGGCAGACAGCACTGCGGCGCAGCCTCTATGAGGCGACGTTCGCCGTCCAGTCCGCTTCCGT
>JACCVG010000024.1 GCA_013698335.1 Thermoleophilaceae bacterium | reverse complement strand
GCCGCGGCGTGACCAAGTCCGCGCGCAGGGCAGAGCGCAAGGTCGCGCGGCGCGGGCTGCGCCAGAACGCGCGCGCGCAGGTCGTCCATGCTCCGCTCGGCCTGCTCGACCGGATCCTGCGCGGTCGCGGCTGGGTCGCCTGCGTCGGCGCGCTGCTCGCCGGGATCGTCTTCCTGAACGTGACGTTGCTCGAAGTCAACTCGGGGATCGCGCAGATGGGCGAGCGCTCGAGCGAGCTGCGGCGCGAGAACTCACTACTGCGCCAGGAAGTGGCCAAGCTGGCGGCGCCGGAGCGGATCCAGGAGAAGGCCGCCAAGCGCGATTTCGTCCTCCCGGCCCCAGGCGACATCCGCTACGTCCGCACCGACGGCGACGGTGACGGCGCGGCCGCGCTGGCAGCGCTCGATGCACTCGCGCCGAGCACCGAACTGTTGGTTCCCGGGGAGGATCCGCTGAGCGATCCGCTCGTGCCGGTCGCCGAGCCCGAGGCGGAAGCGCCGCCGCTGACGCCCGCCGCCGTGGCCACGCCTGCCGGCGGTGCCCCACGTTGAGCGCCTGATGCCACTGATCAACCGCCGGATCGGCCTACTGTTCGCGATCTTCCTGTTCCTGCTGATCGGCGCCGTGGGCCGTGCCGCATGGCTCGGCGGGGTCAAGGCGGATGAACTCGGATCGCGCGCAGCCTCGCAGCAGGAGGCTGAGTTGGTGGTACCCGCCCGGCGGGGGACGATCTCCGATCGGCAAGGAAATGAGCTCGCGGTTTCCGAGGACGCGATCACCGTATTCGCGAATCCCTTCCTGATCGCGGATCCGGAGGGTGCCGCAGCGCAGCTCGCGCCGCATCTCGGTCTCACCGCCCCGGATGTCCAGGCCAAGCTCACCGAGCCGGGCCGCGGCTTCGTCTACGTCGCGCGCCGCCTCCCACCCGATCGCGGTTCGGCCGTGGAGAAGCTCGAGATCGAGGGCATCGAGACGCTAGTCGAGGCCCGACGGGTGTATCCCCAGGGTGAGCTCGCGGGGCAACTGCTCGGATCGGTCGGGGTCGATGGATTCGGGCTCGCCGGGATCGAGCAGAGTCAGGAGGACTTGCTGCACGGCTCCGAGGGCCGGCAGAGCGTCGTCAAGGACGCGCTCGGCAAGGCGATCTCGATCGACGAGCACGAGCCCGCGGTTGCCGGCCAGGACATCGCGCTGACGATCGACAGCGCGATCCAGGCCCGGACCGAGAAAGTGCTCGACGAGATCGGCGAGAAGTACTCACCGACGGGAGCGACCGCGCTCGTGATGAATCCGGCCAACGGCGAGGTCCTCGCGATGGCCAACTGGCCGGCCGTCGACCCCGAGGCCTTCGGCGAGGCCTCCGAATACGACCGCCAGAACCGCACCGTCGCCGCCAGCTACGAGCCCGGCTCGACCTTCAAGGCGATCACCGTCGCGGGGGCGCTCGAGGAGAGCCTTGTCAAGCCCGCGACGCTGTTCGACCTCCCGCCCTCGATCCTGGTCGCCGATCGTGAGATCGGCGAGTCACACGATCGGGGCACGATCTCGCTGAGCGTCGCAGACATCCTCGCCCAGTCCTCCAATGTCGGCGCGGTCAAGATCGGTCTGCTTCTGGGCGCCGAGCGCTTCGACGCTTGGGTGCGCGAGTTCGGCTTCGGCGACGGGACGGGGATCGATGTCCCGGGCGAGGCGAGCGGGATCATGCTCGACACCAAGGACTACTCGGGCTCCACGATGGGCAATCTCCCGCTCGGCCAGGGCCTCGCCGTGACCCAGGTCCAACTCGCATCCGCCTATGGGGCGATCGCCAACGGCGGGTTGCTGGCGACTCCGCACGTGATCGCCGGCTCTCCGCCCGAGTTTCGCCGCGTCGTCTCGGGGCAGACGGCCAAGCGCGTCTCGAAGATGCTCGAAGGGGTTCTGGCGGCGGGCGGAACCGCCTCCGAGGCGTCGATCGACGGCTACCGGATCGCCGGCAAGACCGGGACGGCGGAGAAGCCCGATGGCTACGGCGGCTACTCGGACTCCGCGTATGTGGCTTCGTTCGTCGGGTTCGCCCCCGCTCGCAAGCCGGAACTGCTGGTCGCGATCGCGGTCGACGAGCCACAGGGCAGCTACTACGGTGGGGTGGTGGCGGCCCCGGCGTTCGAGAAGATCGTTGAATTCGCGCTGCCCTACCTGCAGATCCCGCCCGAGTAGATCCCCCGTTGGCGGGCGCCTTCGGCGGGAATAGACTCGAACCGATGCTGTTGAGCGAGCTGACCGGCTTCGACGGCCCTCCTGTCACGGTGAGTGGGCTCGCCTATTCCAGCCGGGCGGTGCGGCCGGGCACCCTGTTTTTCTGCGTGCGTGGATTCAACGCCGACGGCCACGACTTCGCACCCGAGGCGGTTGCGGGGGGCGCGAGCGCCCTGGTCTGTGAGCGGTCGCTCGGGCTCGGCGTCCCCGAGCTGATCGTCCCCGACGTGCGGGCGGCGATGGGACCATTGGCCGCCAGGTTTCACCGATACCCATCCAGACGGCTCGCGGTCTGCGGCATCACCGGGACAAACGGCAAGACGACGACCGCCTTCCTGGTCCGCGACCTCCTGGAGGCGTCCGGTACCCAGACGGGGATGCTCGGCACGGTCAAGTCGGTGGTGGGTGGGGTGGAGGAGCCGGTACAGCGGACGACCCCCGAGGCGATCGACATCCAGGAGTCGCTGCACCGCATGGTCGAGACCGGCGACCTCGCCGCGGCGATCGAGGTCTCCTCACATGCGCTCGCGCTGGGGCGCACCGACGGCGTCGAGTTCCGCTGCCGCGTGTTCACCAACCTGACCCCCGAGCACATGGACTTCCATTCGACGATGGAGGACTACTACCTCGCAAAGCGGAAGCTGTTCGATTCGCCCGGACCGGCGATCGTCAACCTCGACGACCCCTACGGCGAGCGATTGGCCGGGGAGCTCGACGTCGTGACGACCTTCGGCATCGATTCGGCCGCGGCCGACTATCGCGCGGTCGACGTCAGCTTCGACTGGTCCGGATCACGCTTTCGATGTCTCGCGCTCGACGGGACCGTCGAGGTCCGGACGCGTCTGCCAGGCCGCTTCAACGTCCTCAACGCGCTCGGCGCGATCGCGGCCGCAGTCGAGCTCGGCGCGGAGCTCGCCGAAGCGGCCGCCGCGCTGGCCCAGGCCGAACGGGTGCCCGGCCGGTTCGAGCCGATCGACGTGGGGCAGGACTTCGGCGTGCTCGTCGACTACGCGCATACGCCCGATTCGGTCGAGAACGTCCTGCGCGCCGCGCGCGAGCTGGCCGAGGGTCGGCTCCACGTCGTGCTCGGGGCGGGCGGAGATCGAGACCGCGCCAAGCGCCCGCTGATGGGCGCCGCGGCGGGTGCGCTGGCCGATCGTGTGATCGTGACTTCCGACAACCCGCGCTCGGAGGATCCGGCGGCGATCGTCGCGGAAGTGTTGGCGGGGGTCCCGGGCGGGGCCGAGCGTGAGATCGACCGGCGCGCGGCGATCGAGCTCGCGCTGAGCACGGCACGCCCCGGCGACATCGTCGTCGTCGCCGGCAAGGGCCACGAGCAGGGCCAGGAGTTCGAGGGCGGGCGGATCCAACCGTTCGACGACCGCGCCGTCGTCCGCGAAGTCCTGCGGGGCCTGGCCGGGGCCGAGCGTCAGTCGCCATACTCGCCCCGATGATCGATCGGGCCCGAGCGTAGATGGGGGAGATCCTGATCGCGGGGATGGCCTCTCTGCTGATCTGCATCTTCCTCGGTCCGAAGTTCGTCGCCTTCCTGCGCGACCGGGAGTTCGGCCAGCACATTCGCGAGGACGGTCCGGCCGGACACCACGCGAAGGCCGGTACCCCCACGATGGGTGGACTTCTGATCTTCCTCTCGGTCGCTGTTCCGTTCCTGATCCTCGGCAGCTACGACGTGGTCAGCCTCGCCGTCTTCGGTACCGCGATCGCCTGCGCCGCGCTCGGGTTCGTCGACGACTGGACCAAGATCGTCCGCCGCCGCTCGCTCGGGATGTCGGCGCGCCATAAGCTGATCGCGCAGGCGCTGATCGCCGCCGGCCTCTGGTATCTGGCCGTCGAGGTGGTCGGCCTCGACCCGACGTTGCAGTCGCGGACGCTCGGCGTCACGGTCGACTTGGGCTTTCTCTACCCGATCCTGATCTTCCTCGTGCTCGGCGGGGCGACCAACGGCGTGAACCTCACCGACGGCCTCGACGGGCTCGCCGCCGGCTGCGCAGCGATCGTGCTGCTCGCCTATACGGGCATGACATTCATCACGACCGGCCAGGAGGATCTCGCCCTGCTGTGCGCCTCACTCGTCGGGGCGTGCGTCGGTTTTCTGTGGTTCAACTCTTTCCCGGCCGCGATCTTCATGGGGGACACGGGCGCGCTGGGGCTCGGAGGGGCGATCGCTGCGCTCGCGGTGATGACCAAGACCGAGCTGTTGCTACTCGTGATCGGTGGGATCTTCGTGATCGAGGCGCTGTCGGTGGCGATCCAGGTCTTCGCCTTCCAGCGCTTCCGCCGCCGGGTCTTCCTGATGGCGCCGGTGCACCACCATTTCGAGCTGATGGCCTGGTCGGAGACGAAGATCATCCTGCGGTTCTGGATCGTCGGGGCGATCTGCGCGGCGATCGGCTTCACGCTCTACCAGCAGTCCCTGACTTGAGCGCGTCCCGGCGGAAACGGCCGGAACTGCCGCCCGGACCTTTTCTGGTGGTGGGACTCGCGCGCTCGGGGCTGGCGGCTGCGCGCGTCCTGCTTGAGTTCGGTGAGGTGCTCGCCACCGACAGCGGCGCCCCGGAGCTGCCACCCGACTTCGACGCTCTCGAGGTGGAGCTCGAGACCGACGGGATCGCTTTGCTGAAGCGGGTGCGAACGATCGTCAAGAGCCCGGGCGTCCCGCGCGACGCCCCGGTGGTCGTCGAGGGTTTGCGGCGAGGTCTCGACGTGATCGGCGAGCTCGAGTTGGGCTGGCGGCTGCTCGGCAGCGAATTCGTTGCCGTGACCGGCACGAACGGCAAGACCACGACGACCGAGTTACTCGGCGCGATCCATCGTGAAGCCGGGATCGATGTTGCGGTTGCCGGCAACGTCGGCACGCCGCTGACCGCCTTGGTCGGCGGGCCGGCCCCGGGCGTGGTCGTCTGCGAGTGCTCGAGCTTCCAGTTGGAGGATGCGCCGCGCTTCGCGCCCGAGGCCGCGCTGCTGCTCAACCTCGACGAGGATCACCTCGACAGGCACGGGACGTTGGCCGCCTATCGCAAAGCCAAGCTGTCCATGTTCAGTAGACAGCGACCCGTCGATATCGCCTGCGCGCCGGTCGGAATCGATCCGGGCGGCCCGGCGCAGCGGGTCCTCTTCGGTGGTCCCGGCGCGGCGCTCGAGCTAAGCGATGAGACGCTGGTCTGGCACGGGGACTTGCTGCTGGCGACGGGAGACGTACGGCTGCGAGGTGCGCACAACCTCGAGAACGCGATGGGTGCGGCGGCGGTTGCGTTGGCGCGCGGCATCGATCGTGAAGCCGTGCGCGCCGGCCTTCGGAACTTCGCTGGGGTCGAGCACCGGCTCGAGGAGGTTGCCGAGCGCGGTGGGGTGCTCTACGTCAATGACTCCAAGGCGACCAACGTCGCCTCGGCCGTGGCCGGTATCGGAGCGTTCAAAGGAGGCGTGCACGCGATTCTCGGCGGCAGCCTCAAGGGCGGTGGCTTCGACGGGCTGCGCAGGACCGTCGCCGAGCGCTGTCGGGCCGTCTACCTGATCGGGGAAGCGGCTGACCGGCTCGCCGCCGACCTCGCCGACACGGTTGAGTTGCGGCTCTGCACCGATCTCGAGAGTGCCGTCCGTGGGGCGGCTGGGGCGGCGGCGCCCGGTGAGGTCGTCCTGCTCTCGCCGGCCTGCGCGAGCTTCGACCAGTTCCGCGACTTCGAGCAGCGGGGGGAGCGGTTCCGGAGCGCCGTCCGAAGCCTCGAGGAAAGTTCATGAGGAGAACTCGAGCCCCCGTCGAAGGAGTATCGGATGGCGGCCACAACATTCGAAGCGAGGCGGACGCGCGCGCGGACGGGGCGAGCATCGAAGCCACCGCTCGAGTACTCGCTGCTCTCCACCGCGACGCTCTGTCTGATGGCCTTCGGCGCGGTGATGGTCTACTCGGCGAGCTCGGCCGAGTCGCTGCTCGGGGGCAGCGGGGATCCATCGTTCTACTTCAAGCGCTACCTGATGTTCGGCATCGTCGGGCTTGCCCTGCTTTGGGCCGCTTCACGCATCGATCTGAAGGCGGTTCGCGCGATCACGCCGGTGTTGCTGCTGGTTTCCTTCGGGTTGACGGCTGCGCTGATGATCCCCGGGATCGGGGTCAACATCAATGGCGCGACGCGCTGGATCGCGGCTGGGCCGCTGCAGTTCCAGCCCTCCGAGCTGCTGAAGCTGGCTGTGATGCTCTACGCGGCACGACTGCTCGCGAGCCGTCCCAGAGCGCTGCGCTCACTCGGCGGCCTGGTCCGTCCGTTGCTCCTCGTGGTAGCTGCCTCAGCGTTGCTGCTGCTCGCTCAGCCGGACATGGGGACGGCGATGGTCATCTGCTTCGCGGTCGGTGGCCTGCTGATCGCCGCCGGTGCCCGGATGCGCGATCTCGGCACCGTCGTCGCGGCCGCCTTGGCGCTCGGGATGCTCGTGATCCTGGTCGAGCCCTACCGCCGCGAGCGGCTGCTCTCGTTCCTCGACCCATGGGCCAGTCCCGAGGGCTCGGGCTTCCAGATCGTCCAGTCGATGATCGCCATCGGTTCGGGCGGGCTGTTCGGGAACGGGCTGGGGGAATCGGTCCAGAAGGTCTTCTACCTGCCGGAAGCCCACACCGACATGATCTTGGCGATCATCGGCGAGGAGATCGGCGTCTTCGGGATCGTGCTGGTCGTGGCGCTCTACGGGTTGATCGCCTACGCGGGTCTGCGCACGGCGAAGCTTGCGCGCGATCGCTACTCCAAGCTGCTCGCCGTCTCGATCACCTCGCTAATTGTCTGCCAGGCATCGCTCAACCTGTTTGCCGTGATGGGGATGGCGCCGCTGACGGGCGTTCCGCTTCCCTTCATGTCCTACGGTCTCAGCAACCTGCTCGTCCTGTTGCTCGGGATGGGATTGCTGATGAACGTCGCGTCCAGCCGTGGCGTCGCTTCGGAATCGGCCAAGCGGCCGCCACTGAGCGTCGTCAGAGGAGTGGGGGAGAGCCACGGTGAATCGGGTCGTCATCGCAGCGGGGGGAACGGCCGGCCACGTGGTTCCGGCGCTCGCCGTGGCCGCCGCGCTGCAGGCTAAGGGCGCGCACGTCGAGTTCGTCGGCGGCGATCGCGCCGAGGCTCGGCTCGTGCCGGCGGCTGGGTTCGCAC
>JACCVG010000010.1 GCA_013698335.1 Thermoleophilaceae bacterium | reverse complement strand
GGTCACGAGTGCGCCGGACCGGGAAGCCGGCGCCGACCGGCCCCGACCCGCGCTGTCGGAACCGGCCGGCTGCAACGGCGCCTGGTCTCCCCTGCCTGGACCAGGTGCCTTCCCGCCCTGCCGCCGCGCCGCCTCTACGAGCGGTGCGCGGTGAGGCCATCCCACCCCAGCGCCGCGCGGTGGTGCGTGAGGCCGATCACTGTCGTGCGAACGTCACGTAGCGTCGAGCAGCAGGCTGAGATCAAGCGCCGGCGCCGAATGCGTGAGAGCTCCGACGCTGATGAAGTCGACCCCCGTCTCGGCGACCTCGCGAACGGTCGCGAGCGTGACGCCCCCGGAGGCCTCGAGCACGGCGCGACCGTCGACCCGCTCGACGGCGCGGCGAAGATCCCCTGGAGTCATGTTGTCGAGCAGGATCCGCTCGGCGCCGGCGGCCAGCGCCTCGTCGACCTCGGCTTCTGTCGAGCACTCGACCTCGATCGAGACGCCGGTCTGGGCCTCGATCGCCGCCCTGACGGCGGGTCCGATCCCGCCCGCGAGAGCCGAGTGGTTCTCTTTGATCAAGATCGCGTCGAAGAGACCGGCGCGGTGGTTGGTCGCCCCGCCCTCGGCGACCGCCCGCTTCTCGAGCGAACGCATGCCGGGGGTCGTCTTGCGGGTGTCGAGGATCGTCGCGCCGGTGCCCTCGACCGCGGCGACAAAACGGGCCGCGAGCGTGGCCACCCCCGACAGGCGGCCGAGCAAGTTGAGCGCGACGCGCTCGGCGGTCAGGACCGACGCGGCCGATCCTTCGATCGTCGCAACCGGCCCGCGCTCGCGCCACTCGCCGACCGGCGCCTGAGCGTTGAACTGCAGCGCTGGGTCGACGCGTCGGAACACCTCTGCAGCCACATCGAGACAGGCGATCACGCCCGGGGCCCGCTGTTCGATCCGGGCCCGAGCGATTGCTCCCGCCGGGACGACCGCAGCCGTCGTCAGGTCGCCGCTACCGAGGTCCTCTGCCAACGCGGCCGCGATCAGGTCATGCACTGGTCGCCTCGCCGGAGCGACGGAGCAGCTCGGCGCGCACGAAGCCGTCGAGATCACCGCCGAGAACGCGCTGGACGTCGCCCATCTCGTGGCCGGTGCGGTGGTCCTTGACCATCGTGTAGGGGTGGAGCACATAGGAGCGGATCTGGGAACCCCAGCCGACGTCGGCGGCCTCACCCTTCTCCTTGGCGATCTCCTGGCGGCGCAGCTCCTCCTCACGCTCGATCAGCCGTCCCTTGAGCATCGCCATCGCCGTCGCCTTGTTCTGGAGCTGGGAGCGCTCGTTCTGGCACTGGACGACGATCCCGCTTGGACGGTGGGTGATCCGCACCGCCGAGTCGGTCTTGTTGACGTGCTGGCCGCCCGCCCCCGAGGCCCGGTAGGTGTCGATCTGGATGTCGTCTGACTCGATCTCGACCTCGAGGTCGTCCTCGACCAGGGGCGCCACCTCGAGGCCGGCAAACGCGGTGTGGCGGCGCGACTGGGAGTCGAACGGCGATATCCGCACAAGTCGGTGGACGCCCTTCTCGGCGGAAAAGAGGCCGTAGGCGTTCTCGCCTCGCGCGATGAAGGTGGCCGACTTGATCCCGGCCTCCTCCCCCTCGCTCGCCTCCTTGACCTCGACCTTCATCCCGCGCTGCTCGGCCCAGCGCATCTCCATCCGGAGCAGGGTCTCGGCCCAATCCTGTGAGTCGGTTCCACCGGCGCCCGCGTTGACCGAAACGAGCGCGTCCCCGGTATCGAACTTGCCCGAGAACAGCCGCGCCTCCTCGAGTTCCTCGAGGCGCGCGTCGAACGCCGTCTGCTGCTCGGCGAGCTCCGCGCACAGCGAGTCGTCCTCCGCGGCGAGCTCGGTCAGCGCCTCGAGGTCGTCGGCCTCGCTCTCGAGCGAGCGGAACAGCTCCAGACGACGTGTTACCGAGGCGTGCTCGGAGGAGACCCGCTGGGCGCGCTCGTGGTCATCCCAGAACCCGCCGGCCGACATCTCCTGCTCGAGCGCGGAGGCGCGTTCGGCGAGTGAAGCGGGGTCAAAGATAGTCCGCGAGCAGCTTTAGCCGCTCACGGACGGAGGCGCCCACGTCCATCAGGCCGCCCCATGGCACTTCTTGAATTTCTTGCCGGAGCCGCACCAGCAGGGGTCGTTGCGACCGACGCGCTCGTTCTCGTCCACGCGACGCTGTTCGACCGTCGCGACCGGTGAATCGAACTCGTCGAGGTACTCGGCCTGGCCATCGGCGCCGACCATGACGGGCGCTGCGGCGGCGGCCGCGGCGAGCGCGCTCGGCTGATCGGCGGCCGTCCCGCCCGAGTAGCTGACCTTGCGTGGGGGCGTCGGGGCGGCAGCCTTGGGAGGGCTGACGTCCTCCCCGTCGACCCTTACCTCGGCGTTGAAGACGTAGCGGGCGAACTCCTCCCAGATCGCGTTCATCAGCCCACCGAACATCTCGAAGCCCTCGTTCTTGTAGGCGACAAGTGGATCGATCTGGGCGAACCCGCGCAGATGGATGCCCTCGCGCAGGTAGTCCATGTCGTGGAGGTGCTCGCGCCAGCGGTCGTCGATGATCTGGAGCAGGATGAACCGCTCGAGCTCGCGCATCAGCTCCTCGCCGAGCTCCTCCTCGCGCTCCACGTAGGCGTGGATCGCGTCGTCGACGAGGTCCTCGGTCAGCGAGCCCTTCTCGAGCGCCTGCGGGTCGATGTCCTGGGGCTCGATCGCTACGGGGTAGATCTGACCGAGCTGGGTCAGCAGGCCGCCGACGTCCCACTCCTCGACGTAGTCGCCGGGCAGGTACTCGTCGGCCATCCTCGTGACGACGAAGCCGATCTGTTCCTTAGCCGGCTCCGACATGTCCTCGCCGTGCAGGATCCGGTCGCGGAAGTCGTAGATCACCTCGCGCTGCTGGTTCATCACGTCGTCGTACTCGAGAACGCGCTTGCGGATCAGGAAGTTCTGTTCCTCGACCTTCTTCTGGGCGCCTTCGATCCGGTTCGAGAGCATCTTGGCCTCGATCGGCTCCTCCGAGCCATCCTCGTTGACCGGTCCGAGACGATCGAGGATCTTGTAGATCCGCTCGCCGGCGAACAGCCGCACGAGGTCGTCTTCGGCCGAGAGGTAGAACCGCGACTCACCGGGATCGCCCTGGCGACCTGAGCGGCCGCGCAGCTGGTTGTCGATCCGCCGCGACTCGTGGCGTTCGGTACCGACGATGTAGAGGCCGCCGAGCTCCTTGACGGTGCTCTCGGCCTCCTTGACCTCGGCCTCGAAGCGGGCGTGTGCCTCATCCCAAGCGGCGTCCCACTCCTCTCCTTCGGGGTCGAGGCCGCGGGACATCAACTCGGTGTCGGTCAAATGCTCGGGGTTGCCCCCCAGCTTGATGTCGACGCCACGGCCGGCCATGTTGGTGGCAATCGTCACCGAGCCGAGGCGGCCCGCCTCGGCGATGATGTCGCCTTCGCGCTCGGCGTACTCGGGCTTGGCGTTCAGGACGGTGTGCGGAACCCCGTTCTTGCGCAGCCGCTCCGAGAGCAGCTCGGAGACCTCGACCGAGATCGTCCCGACCAGCACCGGCTGGCGCTTCTCGTGGCGCTCGGCGATCTCTGCCGCCACAGCCTGCCACTTGCCCTCCTTGGTCTTGTAGATCTGGTCCTCGCGATCGGCGCGGACCATCGGGCGGTTGGTCGGGATCTCGACGACCTGGAGTTCGTAGATCTTCATGAACTCGGTCGCCTCGGTCAGCGCGGTGCCTGTCATGCCGCCGAGCTTCGCGTAGCGCCGGAAGTAGTTCTGATAGGTGATCGTGGCGATCGTCTGGTTCTCTTCCTGGATCGCCACGCCCTCCTTGGCCTCGATCGCCTGGTGCAGCCCTTCGGACCAGCGGCGACCCTCGAGGATGCGGCCGGTGAACTCGTCGATGATCTTCGCCTCGCCTTCGATCACGGCGTAGTCGACATCGCGCTTGTAGAGCGATTCGGCCTTCAGGGCCTGGATCAAGTGGTTGACCAGGTTGCCGTGCTCGGCGAGGTACATGTGCTCGACGCCGAGAAACTTCTCGGCCTTCTCGACGCCGCGCTCGGTGATCGCGACCGACTTGTGCTTCTCGTCGATCTCGTAGTCGAAGTCGGCGACGTACTCCTTCGACTTTGCCTCGAAGCCGTCGGGCTTCTCGCCCGGCTCGAGCATCGGGGCGAGCTTCGCGAACCGGTAATAGAGGTCGGCCGCCTGCTCGGGCTGCCCGGAGATGATCAGCGGCGTACGCGCCTCGTCGATCAGGATGTTGTCGACCTCGTCGACGATCGCGAAATCGTGGCCGCGCTGGAACTTCGCGTCGGCGGTCGTCGCGAGGTTGTCGCGCAGGTAGTCGAAGCCGAACTCGGAGTTGGTCCCGTAGACGATGTCGCAGCTGTAGGCCTCGGCCTTCTCCTCGTTGCTCTCGTTGCTCTGGATGACCCCGACGCTCGCGCCGAGCATGTCGTAGATCGGCCGCATCCACTCGGCGTCGCGGCGGGCGAGGTAGTCGTTGACCGTGACAAGATGGACCTGGCTGCCGCCGAGCGCGTTGAGCACGACGGGGAGCGTGGCGGTCAGCGTCTTGCCCTCGCCGGTCCGCATCTCGGCGATGTTGCCGTAGTGGAGGACCATGCCGCCGATCAGCTGCACGTCGAAGTGGCGTTGTCCGAGCGTGCGCTTGGCGGCTTCGCGGGTCAGGGCGAAGGACTCGGGGAGCAGCTTGGCGAGCGGCTCACCGGCTACGGCGCGCTCGCGCAGAGCGTCGGCGTGCTCGCGAAGCTCGGCGTCCTCGAGCAGCTCCATCTCCGGCTCGAAATCCGTGATCCGGGCGACCTGCTTCTGGAACTCCTTGAGCTTCTTGCCCTCACCGATCCGGAGGGCGCGTTCGAGAATTGGCATCCCGGGGACAGTAGCAACGGCGCTCCCGCAGGAGGGGCGGCAATTGCCGCCCCTCTCGCGGTTTCAGAGGGTGTTGGGAGAGGGCGCTGAGAGGTCGCTGGGCATGCGAACTGTGGAGCGCTCTCCGCGACGCTTCTCGCGGCGACGCTTGACCTGGCGCGCGATGTCCTCCGCCGCGAGGTTGACCGAGTGGATCATGCTGTCCGACGCCTCGCGCGCCCGCAGCACGGCACCCATCAAGGGGAGCGTGATCTCAACGACCTCCCGGTCGTGGATCGCCGGGTTGGCCTCCTCCATCAGCTCGACCTCCATCCGCGTGTCCGGCGGGACCTGGCGGGCGACCTTGGCGAACTTCTTCTCGACGCGCTCGCGCAGCTCATCCTCGATCGGGACGTTGCGCCCCTTGATCTCGATGCGCATGCATGACTCCTTTCGATTCGCTTCGCCGTTGAACAATGGTATCCCCCGGTCAAGACCGTTTCGCACAACGTTCGTCCGCGCGATCGATCAGGGGCCCAGTCGGGGAAGGTTGGGGT
>JACCVG010000212.1 GCA_013698335.1 Thermoleophilaceae bacterium | reverse complement strand
ACCATCAGCAGCTCTCGATGCAGCTGATGCAGTCGATCGCGCGCAAGTATGGGCTCGTCTGCCTGCTCCACGAGAAGCCGTTCGCCGGCGTCAACGGGTCGGGCAAGCACAACAACTGGTCGATGGGCACAGACGGCGGCGCCAACCTGCTCGATCCGGGCGATACGCCCGCCGACAACATCAACTTCCTGTTTTTCTGCGCGGCCGTGATCCAGGCGGTCAACAAGCACCAGGGGCTGCTTCGGGCATCGGTCGCCAACATCGGCCAGGACCATCGGTTGGGCGCCAACGAGGCCCCTCCGGCGATCATCTCGATCTTCCTCGGCGCTGAGCTCGACAAGGTGTTCGAAGCGATCGCCTCGGGCGAGGGCGATCCCCATACGCCGGGTTCGTTCCTCGGCCTCGGCACCCCGGTCCTGCCGCCGCTCGCGATGGACGGCGGCGATCGAAATCGGACCTCACCGTTTGCGTTTACGGGCAACAAGTTCGAGTTCCGGGCGCTCGGTTCGAGCATGTCGCTGGCCTTCCCTAACACCGTCCTAAACACGATCGTCGCCCAGGCGATCGACGATCTTTGCGACAAGCTCGAGGCCGGCCCCGGCGGTGACGATCTCGCCGAGCGCGTGACGGCCGTCGTCAAGGACGCCTACGTGGCCAACAAGCGGGTCTGCTTCGGCGGCGACAACTACTCGGAGGAGTGGCACGCAGAGGCCGAGCAGCGGGGTCTGAAGAACCTGCGCACGACCCCCGAAGCCCTGCCCGAGGTGCTCGCCGAGACGACGATCAAGGCGTTCGGCGATTACGAGGTACTGTCCGAGCGCGAGCTCGAGTCGCGCTACGAGGTCTGGGTCGAGCAGTACTCGACGCGAGCCAATATCGAGGCCGAGTCGACGGCGATGCTTGCCCGCACACAACTGCTCCCGGCCGGGCTGCGTTACCTGGAGCTGATCGACGAGTCGGGGATCAGCTCGCTCGACGCCGAGGCCCGCGGACTGGTCGAGGAGTTCGTGACCGTGATCCGCGCGCTCGAGACGGCGAACGCCTACCCCGACGGGGCCGAGGGGATCGACCTCGCGGTCTATGCACGAGACCACCAGCTCGCCGCAATGGTGCGGGTCCGCGAGATCGCCGACCAGCTCGAGAAGATCGTCCCCGACGACTTCTGGCCGCTGCCCCGTTACTCCGAAATGTTGTTCATCAAGTAAGTCTCAGCCATCGTGCTTGGCTTTGCGCGCGAGCTTGACGCGGGCGAGGGCGGCCAGCTCGACCTTGCGAATACGCAGCAGGCCGGGGGTGACCTCGACGCACTCGTCCTCGCGCAGGAACTCGAGCGCCTGGTCGAGCGAGAGCTTGCGGGCCGGTACCAGACGCACCAGCACGTCGGAGGTCGAGGACCGGATGTTCGTCAGGTGCTTCTCCTTGACGGCGTTCACGTCGAGGTCGTCGGCGCGGGCGTTCTCGCCGACGACCATTCCCTCGTAGACCTCTTCGCCGGGTCCGACGAACAGGGTGCCGCGCTCCTGGAGGTTGAACAACGCGAAGCCTGCAGTCGCGCCGCGCCGATCGGCGACCAGGGCGCCGGTCGGACGGGTGCGCATCGCCCCGGCCCACGGCTCCCAGCGGTCGAAGACGGAGTGCATCAGGCCGGTGCCGCGGGTTTCGGTCAGGAACTCGAGCCGGAAGCCGATCAACCCACGCGCCGGGACGAGGTAGTCCATCCGCACCCAGCCCGTCCCGTGGTTGACCATCTGCTCGAGGCGGCCCTTGCGCAGGGCGAGCATCTGAGTGACGACGCCGACGTAGTCCTCAGGGATGTCGATCGCGAGCCGGTCGACCGGCTCGTGCGTCACGCCGTCGACCTCACGTGTGAGGACCTGCGGCTGACCGACCGTCAGCTCGAACCCCTCGCGGCGCATCAGCTCGACGAGTACCGCCAGCTGCAGCTCACCGCGTCCTTGGACCTCCCAGGCGTCGGGCCGCTCGGTGTCGGCGACCCGGATCGAGACGTTGCCGACCAGCTCCTGCTCGAGGCGCGCCTTGAGCTGGCGCGCCGTCAGCTTGCTGCCTTCGAGCCCGGCGAGCGGCGAGGTGTTGATCCCGATCACCATTGCGAGCGACGGTTCGTCGACCGTGATGACCGGCAGCGGGCGTGGGTCGGCGGGATCGGCCAGCGTCTCGCCGATCGTCACCTCGGGGATGCCCGCGACGGCGATGATCTCGCCCGGCCCGGCCTCGTCGGTTTCGACACGCTCGAGCGCGTCGGTGACGTAGAGGTTCGTGAGCGTCGCCTGCTCGACCGTGCCGTCGGCGCGGCACCAAGCGATCTGCTGCCCTGACCGGATCGTGCCGTGACGGACGCGGCAGATCGCCAGCCGCCCGACGTAGGGCGAGGCGTCGAGGTTGGTCACCTGCGCCTGGAGTGGATGGTCGGGCTCGTGCGCGGGCGCCGGGATCGTCGCGATCAGGAGCTCGAAGAGCGGCTCGAGATCGGTCCCCTCGACGCCTTCCTCGAGCGATGCCCAACCCGCGCGAGCGTTCGTGTAGACGATCGGGAACTCGATCTGGCCCTCGTCGGCGTCGAGATCGAGGAAAAGTTCGTAGACCTCGTCGACGACCTCTCCGATGCGGGCGTCTGGACGGTCGACCTTGTTGATCACGAGGATCACCGGCAGGCGACCCTCGAGCGCCTTGCGCAGCACGAAGCGGGTCTGCGGGAGCGGGCCTTCGGAGGCGTCGACCAGCAGCAGGACGCCGTCGACCATCGTCAGGCCGCGCTCGACCTCGCCCCCGAAGTCGGCGTGGCCGGGGGTGTCGATGATGTTGAGCTTGACGCCGCTGTGGCGGACCGCGGTGTTCTTGGCGAGGATCGTGATGCCCTTCTCGCGCTCGAGGTCCATCGAGTCCATCACGCGGTCGGCGACGTCCTGGCCCTGGCGGAACGCACCCGACTGCCAGAGCATCTTGTCGACAAGCGTCGTCTTGCCGTGGTCGACGTGGGCAACGATCGCCACGTTTCGTATGTCTTCGCGCTTCGCCATCGCGCGGCGCATGCTACGGGTGTCGAGCAAGATTCCTGCGGTGGTGGTCTGCGCCCCCCCGGATTAGCTGCTAGCGTTCCCGGCGAAGGGTCGAGTGCACAAGTACTCGACTAAGACGTGCAGCCGTCGCAGTTGTTGCCTTAGTGCATCCTCCGCGTTCGTGCAGCACATAAGCCGTGGAGGAAATACACACATGGCAACTGGAACTGTCAAGTTCTTCAATGACGACAAGGGTTTTGGCTTTATCACGCCCGACGAGGGCAACGCCGACCTGTTCGTCCACCACTCAGCGATCATGGGCGAGGGCTTCAAGAGCCTCGACGAGGGCCAGAAGGTCTCCTTTGACGCCGAGCAGGGCGACAAGGGTCCCCGCGCCGTCAACGTTCAGAAGCTCTAAGACAGCCGCTGAGCAGAGTTTCGAAGGGTCCGCTCGGCGGGCCCTTCGTCGTTAAAAGGCGCCCTCCATGTGAACCGCTCGGCCATCCACTTCGTTATGGGGTGTAGATCGGCCGCAGTCGCGGCGCCCGAACGACCCCTGAGGAGACAACCTTGAACGAAGCTGGAATCAATCACGCATTACAGGCGATCGACCGCGTGCACTCGAAAGAGACCGCGGCGACCCGCCGTCAACTCGTCGCAGGCGCGGCCGCCACGCTCGGCGGCATGGGCCTGCTGAGCCTGCCGAGCATCGCCAGCGCCCAGAACGGGACCGGCGCCGGTCCGGAGGCGCAGAACCCGAACAACAGCGTCGCCAACATCGTCAACATCGCGGCCACCGCCGAGGTGCTTGCGACGATCGTCAATACGGTCGGCGGCGAAGAGGTCAAGCTCGACAAGGTCACCAAGCGCAACGTGCGCGCCGCGGCCCGCGAAGAGCTGATCCACTACGACGTGCTCGTCGGTGCGCTCGGCGCCACGCCGCTCACCAAGCGGATCTGGGTTCCGGACTCGGTGTTCAGCAACGCCGACAATCTGCTCGAGACGCTCGTCGTAGGCGATCAGATCTTCATCAATGCCTACATGATCGCCACGACCGTGTTCGGTGATTCGGGCCCCGGCGGCGGCAAGAACGCCCGTATCGCCTCTGAGTTCATGGGCGCCGAGGCCGTTCACCGTGCGCTCGCGCGTCAGTCGCTCGAGCTGCTCGGCAACGATCGCGTGTTCATGAAGTACGACCAGAAGGAGAAGGCGAAGGGTCCCGCCCGCGGTCTGCCGGGCTTCACCGACATCACGGTTGCCGTTGCACAGCTCCAGGAGGCCGGCTTCGGCTTCGGCGAGCGCGGCAAGGGCAAGGGCAAGTTCTACGATTTCGATCGGGTCAAGCGCCGCACGCCGAACCCGAAGGAAGTCAACACCCGCGAGCCTCGCTAACCCGCGGTTCAGCACGTCGTGACCAGGGGGCCCCGATCCGGGGCCCCCTGTTGTTTGCAGGGCGTTGTCGCGCGATTCGGTTAGCCGACGATCGGGTAAGCACGCTACGGAAGCCATACGCCGCAGTCGCGGTGCTAACAGCAACGGTGAGGAGCACCAGATGAACGAAGCTGGAATCAACAACGCCCTTCAGGCGGTCGACCGCGCACATGCCGGGGAGCCGGCGGCGACGCGTCGTCAACTCGTGGCTGGCGCAGCCGCGACGCTCGGTGGCCTCGGCCTGCTCGGCTTACCGGCTATCGCCAGCGCGCAAGGGGGCACCGTGAGCCCCGAGACCAACAACCCGAACAACAACGTCCAGAACATCCTCAATATCGCTGCGACTGCGGAAGTGCTCGCGACGATTGTCAACACCGTCGGCTTTGAGGAGGTCGGGCTCGAGGGCGATACCAAGCGCAACGTCCGCGCCGCGGCCCGCGAAGAGCTGATCCACTACGACGTGCTTACCGCCGCGCTCGGCGCGTCGCCGCTCGCGAAGCGGATCTTTGTTCCCGATGCCGTCTTCGCCAGCGAGAAGAACCTGCTCGAGACGCTCGTCGTAGGCGATCAGATCTTCATCAATGCCTACATGATCGCCACGACCGTATTCGGTGATTCGGGCCCCGGCGGCGGCAAGAACGCCCGTATCGCCTCTGAGTTCATGGGCGCCGAGGCCGTTCACCGTGCGCTCGCCCGTCAGTCGCTCAAGGGCCTGCTCGGTAACGACCGCGTGTTCATGAAGTACGACCAGCCCGAGGAGGCCAAGGGTCCCGGCCGCGGGATGCCCGGCTTCACCGACATCAACGTGGCGGTCGCCCAGCTCCAAGGGGCCGGCTTCGGATTCGGGGAGCGAGGCAAGGGCAAGGGCACGTTCTACGAGTTCGACGAGGTTCGGCGCCGTACTCCCAACCCTTCCATGGTCAACACCAGAGAGCCCCGGTAGCGGGCAACGGTCTATAGACGGCTGATACGTCTCACACGGAGGTCGCTCGGGGCGCCGGCGGCGCGGAGCCGCTTGGCGCGGCCGAGGTCGAACCGCTCGGCTTCGAGATGCTCGACGACTTGGAGGGAGGCGAGCAGCTCGCCCGCGCCTGCGGCCTCGCCGACGCGGGCGGCGACATTGACGTCGACGCCGAGGTAATCGCCGCCGAGCCGCCTGGGGG
>JACCVG010000206.1 GCA_013698335.1 Thermoleophilaceae bacterium | reverse complement strand
ACCGGATCGATCCGCAGTCCGTCGATCTCGATCGGCTTGGGGAGCTCCGGCTCGGGCTGGGTGCGACGCAGCACGGCGTCGACGCGCGCGACGAGCTCGGCGGGGAGAACGGCTTGGCGAGGTAGTCGTCGGCGCCGCGCCGCAGCCCGACCACGCGGTCGGTCGGCTCGCCCTTCGCGGTCAGCAGGATCACCGCACTCTGCGGGCCGGACGCCTCGCGCAGCCGGCTGAGGACCTCGAGCCCGTCGAGCCCGGGCAGCATCAGGTCGAGCACCACGAGATCCGGGCGCCGCTCTCCGACCAGCCGCAGCGCCTCGTGCCCGTCGCCCGCGCGCCGCGTCCGGTAGCCCGCCCGTTCGAGGTAGCGGCTGACGACCTCGGCGATCGTCGGCTCGTCGTCCACGACCAGCACGTCACCGCGAATTGGTGTCTCTTCCACGGTAGGATTGTCACAGCATCGATTCGGGTAGACGGGCTCCCACTGGCCCCGTAATAGGGACGTAACCGGCTTACGACCGTCGCGCTCTAGGATCTTCCGAGACCACCCGTGCCCCTCGCAAACACCGAAACACCGCCCCCAGGAGGGGCCGTCCGGCTGGCTGCCGGCAATTCGCGCGAGCGCTACGCCGATCTGCTCGAGGACGCGCGCAGCCGCACACACGCGCTTGTCGAGCAGGTTTCCGAGGACGACATGAACAGGGTCCACGACCCGCTGATGAGCCCGCTGGTCTGGGATCTTGGACACATCGCTGCCTTCGAAGACCTCTGGCTCTGCCAGCGCGGCGCCGGCTTGCGCCCCCTGCGGTCCGACCTGGCGCGCGTTTACGACGCCGAGGAAACGCCGCGCGCCGATCGCGGTGAGCTCCCCTATCTGCGCCTCGGCGACGCGCTCGAGTTCATGGCGGCGGTCCGCGCTCGTGCGCTGGAGGTACTCGAGACCGCGGCGTTCGATCAGCCCGCCGACGTGCTCAACCACGGCGGTTTCGTTTGGGACATGCTGGTCCAGCACGAGCACCAGCACAACGAGACGATGCTCCAGACGCTGAAGCTCGCGCCCGCCGGCACCTATGCCCCCGCGCGTCGGGAGACACCCGGGGATCCGGCCGCTGCCCGGCTCGACGGCGACCTGACGAAGGTCACGGGCGGGATCGTCCCGATCGGCGACGACGGCCTGCGCTTCGCCTATGACAACGAGCGCCCGCGCCACGCGGTCGAGCTCGACGAGTTCGAGATCGACGTCCTGCCGGTCACCAACGGACGGTTCTCGGAGTTCGTCGCCGACGGCGGGTATGCACGCCGCGAGTGGTGGTCGGAGGAGGGCTGGGCCTGGCGGTCGGCGGAGGGGGTCGAGCGGCCGCTGTTCTGGTCTGAGGATGGCACCGAGCGGTCCTTCGAGCGCGAGGCCGCCCTCGATCCGTCGCTCCCCGTCATCCACGTCTCGTGGTTCGAGGCCGACGCGTTCGCCCGCTCACGCGGCCTCCGTCTGCCGACCGAGCGGGAGTGGGAGTGCGCCGCCTCCTGGGACCCCGAACTCCAGAACAAGCGGCGCTTTCCGTGGGGTGATTCGGATCCCACGATCGAGCAAGCCAACCTCGACCAGCTCGGCTTCGGACCCGCGCCAGCCGGGGCGTTTTCCGCCGGAGCCGCGCCGTGCGGCGCGCTCGGCATGATCGGCGATGTCTGGGAATGGACCGCGTCTCATTTCGACGGCTATCCCGGCTTCGGCGCCCACCCATACCCGGAGTACTCCGAGGTCTTCTTCGGCGGTGCGTACCGAGTCCTGCGCGGCGGATCCTGGGCGACCCGGCCGGCGGTCATCCGCAACAGCTTCCGAAACTGGGATCACCCCTATCGGCGTCAGATCCACGCGGGCTTTCGCTGCGCGAGGAGCCGATGAAACCGATCCTCGAAGAGCCCTACGTACAGGTCGACTCCCACCTCGAGGATGGCGCGCTCGACACGATGGCGGCCGACATCCGGGAGGGCCTCGGACGGCCGTTCAAGGAGATCCCGCCGAAGTACTTCTACGACGCGCGCGGGTCAGAGCTGTTCGACCTGATCACCGAGCAGCCGGAGTACTACCAAACGCGCGCCGAGCGCTCGATCCTCAACCGCTACGCGCCCGAGATCGTCGCCCGTGCGGGCGCGCGCGAACTGGTCGAGCTCGGCTCCGGTTCGGCATCCAAGACGCGCGCGCTGCTCCACGCGATGGCGGGGGCGGGGACGCTCCGCCGTTACGTGCCCGTCGACGTCTCGATGACGGTCGTCGAGCGCTGTGCCGAACAGCTCGTCGAGCTGTTCCCGGGGCTATCGGTGCACGGCCTGGTCGGCGATTTCGAGCGCCACCTGGTCCACCTGCCCGCAGGCGAGTCGCGTTTGTTCGCGTTCCTCGGGGGAACGATCGGGAACCTCGTGCGCGATGAGCGGATCGCGTTCCTCAGCTCGCTATCCGAGCTGCTCGAGTCCGGCGATCGGCTGTTGCTCGGGATCGATCTGGTCAAGGATCCGGCGGTGATCGAGGCCGCCTACAACGATCGCGCCGGGGTGACGGCCAGCTTCAACCGCAACGTCTTGCACGCGATCAACCTCGAGCTCGACGCCGATTTCCGTCCCGAGGACTTCGACCATGTGGCGT
>JACCVG010000184.1 GCA_013698335.1 Thermoleophilaceae bacterium | reverse complement strand
CGTCCGTTGACTCGCGAGTCAACGGGGCGAGTTATCGGCTGACGGCAGACTCGATGAAGTCGATGATGTCCTGGGTGGGCGAGCCCGGAGTGAAGACCTCGGCGACCCCGAGCTTCTTGAGCTCCGGGATGTCCTCGGCGGGGATCGTGCCCCCGACCGTGATCACGACGTCGTCGATGTCCTGCTCCTTCAGCAGCGCCACGACCTTCGGGACGAGCGTCATGTGGGCACCGGAGAGAATCGAGAGGCCGACCGCGTCGGCGTCCTCCTGAATCACCGTCTCGGCGATCTGCTCGGGCGTCTGGTGGAGCCCGGTGTAGATCACCTCCATACCGGCGTCGCGGAGTGCTCGGGCGATGATCTTCGCGCCGCGGTCATGCCCGTCGAGGCCGGGCTTGGCGACGACGACGCGGATCTTGCGTCCGCTCGTGCGGCCGCTGCTCTGGGTCTCGGGGCTGGCTTCCATCGCGTAGACCCTACCCCCCCAATCCAATCGCCTTCAGGGCCTCGGCGGGGTCCTGGTACATCTCGCACCGTTTCACGAGTCCGTCCTCGGCGAACTCGAAAACCGCGGCGATGTCCGCCTCCTGGAGCAGCTCGCGGTTGTCGCGGCGGCGGAACTGGAGCCGGATCAGGACCAGCTCTCGGCCATCGCGCTCGAAGAAGCGGTCGCAGACGGCGTGCGGGACGACCTTCCCTCGACCCTGCTTGAGCCAACCGGCCGCCGCCTCGCGGCCGGCAAACGGGCCGGTCAGTGTCTCGAGCTCGACATCCTCGGCGAGCAGTGCGGTAAACCGCTCACGATCGGCCTCGTTGAAGGCGGAAAAGAACGCGCGCGCGCGGTCGCGGTTGGCGTCGGCCATCGGTCGACGAACGCCTTAGAAGACCGGTGTCTCGGTGTAGGTGCCGAAGACGGTCTGCAACGCGCCGATGATCTCGCCCTCGGAGACGTGGGCGCGAGCGGCCTCGACCAGCGGACCCATCAGGTTGCCCTCCCCGGCGGCGACACGCTTGAGCTCTTCCAGCCTCCCCTCGACCGCTGACGAGTCACGCGACGCCTTCACCGCCTTCAGCCGGTCGACCTGCTTGCGCTCGAGTGACGGGTCGATTCGCAGGATCGGGATGTTCTCGTCGTCGCCCTCGGTGAAGGCGTTGACCCCGACGATGATCCGCTGCTTCGAGTCGACCTCGCCCTGGTACTGGAACGAGGCGTCCGCGATCTCGCGCTGTGGGTAGTTGCGCTTGATCGCCTCGACCATGCCGCCGAGCTCGTCGATCCGGGCGAAGTATTCGTAGGCCGCCTCCTCCATCCGATCGGTCAGCGTCTCGACGAAGTAGGACCCGGCCAGCGGGTCGATCGTGTTCGTGACACCGGTCTCGTGGGCGATCACCTGCTGGGTGCGCAGCGCGAGACGCACCGCGTCCTCGGTCGGCAGCGCGAGCGCCTCGTCGTGGGAGTTGGTGTGCAGCGACTGCGTCCCGCCAAGCACGGCCGCGAGCGCCTCGATCGCCGTGCGGACGACGTTGTTGTAGGGCTGCTGGGCCGTCAGCGAGACGCCGGCGGTCTGGGAGTGGGTGCGCATCAGCAGCGACTTCTCCGACTTCGCGCCATAGGTGTCGCGCAACTCGCGCGCCCAGATCCGTCGCGCGGCGCGGTACTTGGCGATCTCCTCGAAGAAGTCGATGTGCGCGTTGAAGAAGAAGGAGAGGCGGGGAGCGAAGTCATCGACGTCAATCCCCCGCTCGATCGCCTGCTCGACGTAGGTGAAGCCGTCCTTGAGCGTGAACGCGAGTTCCTGTTGGGCGGTCGAGCCGGCCTCGCGGATGTGGTAGCCCGAGATCGAGATCGGATGCCAGCGCGGCATCTCGTTCGAGCAGTACTCGACCATGTCGGTGACGAGACGCATCGCCGGATCGATCGGGAAGCACCACTCCTTCTGGGCGATGTACTCCTTGAGGATGTCGGTCTGGATCGTCCCGGCCAAATTCTCCGGCGCGGTTCCCTGGCGCTCGGCGGCGACGACGTAGAAGGCGAGCATGATCGCCGCCGGCGCGTTGATCGTCATCGAGGTCGAGACCTCGGCCATCTCGATGCCGTTGAAAAGGGTTTGCATGTCATCGACGGTGTCGATCGCGACCCCCTCGCGACCGACCTCGCCCAGCGAGAGAGAGTGATCCGAGTCGTGGCCCATCAGGCTCGGCATGTCAAAGGCGGTCGAGAGGCCCTGCTGGCCGTGGGCGAGCAGATAGCGGAACCGCTCGTTGGTCTCCTCGGCAGTCCCGAAACCGGCGAACTGGCGCATCGTCCAGAGGCGACCGCGGTACATCGAGGGATACACCCCCCGCGTGTAGGGGTACTCGCCCGGCAGGCCGATCCGATCGGGATCACCATCGGCTGTGTGCTCCTCGGTGTAGAGGGGCTCGATCTCCTCGCCGGAGATCGTCGTGAAGAGGGCGTCGCGCTCGGGAGTCGAGCCGAAGCTCTCCGCGCGCCAGCGCTCGCTCTCGGTCTGCCTACCCGAGGTCGCGGTCATCTCGGAGCATTGTATTGACAAGCCGGGGCGAAAAGCCGGTCGTGAGTCGCCCGGGGGGCCATTTCTGTCAATCGGTGTAATGGCGCGATCACGGAACTTCTCCTGATCGGCGAAATCCCCTTGGCGCTTGCCTGCCTGGCGCTCGCTGCCGTTGCCGTCGGAGCGATCGCACAGGCGGTCACCGGAATCGGCTTCGCGCTGATCGCCGGCCCGCCGCTGATCGCGGCGTTCGGCCCCGCCCGCGGAATCGCCTCGACCCTGGTCCTCGCGTGCGCGGCGAACCTCGTGCCGCTGGCGGTCGAGCGCCGCTACGTCCAGGTCCGCAAGGCGGTGGCCCTATTGATCCCGGCAGGCCTGGTGACGCCCCTGGTCGCCCTCGCGCTCGCGGGCGCGGATGACCGTACCGGCGCGATCCTCGCCGGTACGGCGATCCTGATCGCTACCGCGATGCTGGCCAGCGGCCTGCGTTGGGACGGCGCGACAGGACCGATCGCCACCGCGACTGCGGGAGCCGCGAGCGGGGCAATGAACTACATCGGCGCCGTCGGCGGACCGGCCGTCGCGGTGTTTGCCGCCAATGCAGGGTGGCCTCCGCGCGAGGCGCGAGCAACGCTTCAGGCCTACCTGCTGGCCGGCAACCTGATCACGCTCGCCGCGCTCGGATTCGTGCTGGTGCCGATCGACCTCGTCGCCGCGCTTGCGGTCGGCGCAGGGATCGGTGTCGTTATCGGGCGCCGGATCCCCGATAACGGCGCGCGCACGGCAACCCTCTTGATAGCCGGCCTGGGCGGGGCGACCCTGCTGCTCGGCGCGCTCGCCTGAGGACAAGCGCTCAAGGGCGCCCGAGGCGATCGCGCCGCGGACGACCCGCCGACCGGTACGAGCGCAGCCGGCCGGCCAGGTAGCCGCCACCGGCGCCGAGCGCGCTCACGCCGCCGACCGCTCCGGCGATCTTCAAACGCCGGCCGAGCTTGTCGAAGCGCATCACCTGCCAGCTCTCCTCTCGCGCAACCCGCAGCAGAGGGGTGTCCGGGTTGACCGCGACCGGATGGCCGACGACACGCATCATCGGCAGATCGGACGCCGAGTCGGAGTAGGCGTAGGACGCCGCGAGGTCGAGCCCACGCTCCGCGGCCAGCGCGCGGATCGCCACCGCCTTGCCCTCGCCGTAGTTGAACGGGCCCTCCAGCCGGCCGGTGTAGTGATCGTCGACAACCTCGTAGGGGGTGCCGATCCCCCCGTCGAAGGTCAGGACCGCGGCCAGCAGTGAAGCGAGATCGGCCGAGGCGGCCGTAACGATGAAGACCGGTCGGCCGGCGTCTTGGTGGGACCACGCTTCCTCAAGCATCTGCGGGTAGATCGCCGGCAAGACCCCGGCCAGGACGTCGGGCGTCAAGCGCGCCAGGCGCCGCCGGGGCAGTCCGACCATGGCGCCTGAAACCCGCTCCTTGACCTGCTCGGCCTGCGCGTCGGTGGCTCCCGCGACGCGGAACCGGAGGTTCTCGTAGACATCGCGGATCAAGCGTGAACGGCTGACCAGGCCCGAGCGGTACGCCGCTCGGACGAAGTAGAGGCCGCTTGCGCCCTCCATCAACGTCTTGTCCAGGTCAAAAAAAGCGGCGCCTCGCGCCTCCTCCATTACGGAGCCTCTACCTCGAGGATCACCGCGTCGCCCTGGCCACCGCCGGAGCAGATCGCCGCGACGCCGAGGCCGCCGCCGCGGCGCTGCAGCTCGTAGATCAGCGTCGTCAGGATGCGTGCCCCGCTGGCGCCGATCGGATGGCCGAGCGCGATCGCGCCACCGTTGACGTTGACCTTGGCTTCATCGGCGCCGAGCATCCGGACCGAGTTGAGCGCGACCGAGGCGAACGCCTCGTTGATCTCGAACAGGTCGATGTCCTCGACCGAGAGCCCGGCCTTCTCGAGTGCGGCCCGGGTGGCGTTCGCGGGCGTGCGCGCCAGATAGGGGAGGTCATCGGCGACCGCGGCCTGGGCAACGATCCGCGCGAGCGGCTTGCGGCCGTTGGCCTTTGCCCATTCCGCCGAGGCGAGCACGAGCGCGCCGGCGCCGTCGTTGACGCCCGGCGAGTTGCCGGCCGTGTGGCTGCCGTCCTTGACGAAGATCGGGGGCAGCTTGGCAAGCGCCTCGAGCGTCGTCTCGCGCCGCGGACCCTCGTCGATCTCGACGACGGTCTCGCCCTTGCGCGACTTGACAGTGACTGGCGCGATCTCGTCGGGCAGTCGTCCCGCATCGATCGCTTCGACCGCGAGCTGCTGGCTGCGCAGCGCGAAGCGGTCGAGGTCGGGACGGGTGATCTCGAGCTCGTCTGCGACCTCGGTCGCCTCCTGCGCCATGTGCTTGCCACTCCACGGGCTGGTCAGCCCGTCGTTGAGCATCGCGTCGAGTGCCTTGCCATCGCCCATCCGCATCCCGAAGCGCGCGTCCTTGAGCAGGTATGGAGCGCTCGACATTGACTCCATCCCTCCGGCGACCGCGACGTCGAGGTCGCCGGCGCGGATCGCCTGGTCGACCATCCCGGCCGACCGAAGTCCCGAGGCGCACACCTTGTTGATCGTCTCGGAGCTGACTTCCTTGGGGATCCCTCCCTTGAGCTGCGCTTGGCGGGAGGGGATCTGACCCTGGCCGGCCTGCAGAACCTGTCCGAACACGACGTGCTGGACCTGATCGGGCCCGACCTCCGCGCGCTCGAGCGCGGCGGCGATCGCGGTGCCGCCGAGGTCGGTCGCGTCGAGTGTCGAGAGCGCGCCGCCGAGCTTGCCGAACGGGGTCCGCGCGGCGCCGAGGATCACAGTGCTGGACATGCCTTGAATCTTCTCCTTGAGGTGGGGACCGGCGGCGAACGATAGCGGCGGAACCCGGCTTGCCGGAGGCAGCGATGCTCTAGCCTCCGAGAGGTGCGGTCGCTGACATCACTCGCGCTGGCCCTCGGCCTGCTCGCCCTCCCGACCTCGATCGCCACCGCCGACGAGTTCTCCCTGGGCTCGGCCGACTGTCCGCTGATCGAGGTTCCGAACGCCGCGCCGTTCGGCTCCGGCACCTGCCCGGGCGTCCGGCCCGGAGCCCTGGTGGAAACACCCTCCGGGTTCTGCACGATGAACTTTGGCTTTCGGGGCCGTAAGGGGGCTCGCTACATCGGAACGGCGGGCCACTGCATCATCAGCGAGGAGACTGGCGGCGAGCGGGTGTGGCGTGGAAAGACGCGGGGTCCGATCGCGAAGGACTCCGAGGGCAACCCGATCGGACGCTTCGCCTACGGGATCCTCGAGCTCGAGGGCGAGAAGGACTTCGCCCTGATCAAGCTCTTCAAGAACGCGAAGCTCAACCCGTCGGTCTGTCATTTCGGAGGACCGACGACGATCAACCGCTCGACGACTTCGAGGACGACCGCGCTCAGTCTGTTCGGTAACGGCCTCCTGCTCGGCGAGATCGTCCCCGCTCGGACGTTCATCGCCAACGGCCTGCCAAACCGCGATCACGTCAGCGCGGTCGGCGCGGCCCTTCCCGGAGACTCCGGAGGGCCGGTCACCGACGAGCAGGGCGGGGCAGTCGGGGTGCTCGTGAGCTTCGGCCTCTTCCTCGGTGGCTCCGACAGCGGCGTGATCGGGATCACCCGCCTGGGCCCGCAGATCGACCGGGCTCGCCAGCAGCTGCGCTCGGGCCCGCTGCGGCTGCTCACGGCCCCGACTCGTTAGCGCCGCTAGCCCGCGCCGTCGGCTTGATGTTCTTTGACCTTGGCTTCGAGTTCGGCCATCACGTCGGGGTCGCGGAGGGTCGTGACGTCACCCAGAGCGCGTCCTTCGGCGATATCGCGCAGCAGTCGGCGCATGATCTTGCCCGAGCGCGTCTTGGGCAGATCGTCTGACCAGACGACCCGCTTGGGCCGCGCGAGCTTCCCGATCCGCTGAGCGACGTGCTCGCGGATCTCGGCGATCAGCTCGTCGGTCCCCTCGAGCTCACCCTCGAGCGTCACGAAGGCGCAGATCGCCTGGCCGGTGTCCTCGTCGGCCTGGCCGATGACGGCGGACTCGGCGACCTTCGGATGGGAAACGATCGCGGACTCGACCTCGGCGGTCGAGAGCCGGTGGCCTGAGACGTTGATCACGTCGTCGACGCGCCCGATCACCCAGAAATAGCCGTCCTCGTCCTGTCGGGCGGCATCGCCCACGAAGTAGATCTCGTCGCCGAACTTCGAGAAGTAGGTCTCGCGGTAGCGCTCGTCGTCCCGGAAGAGCGTGCGCAACATTCCCGGCCATGGGCGCTGCAGCGAGAGCAGCCCCTGCTCGTTACCGGCCGGTTTGCCGTCGTCGTCGACCACGACCGGCTTGACGCCGGGGAACGGCGTCGTCGCCGACCCCGGCTTGGTGGCCGTGATCCCCGGCAGCGGCGCGATCAGGATGTGACCTGTCTCGGTCTGCCACCAGGTGTCGACAATCGGACAGCGCTCGCCGCCGATCACCTTGTGGTACCAGAGCCACGCCTTCGGGTTGATCGGCTCACCGACCGATCCCAGCAGGCGCAGCGAGGTCAGGTCGTGCTTGTCCGGGTGCTCCGGGCCCCACTTGATGCAGGCGCGGATGGCCGTTGGCGCGGTGTAGAAGATCGAAGCCCTGTAGCGCTCGACAAGCTCCCACCAGATCCCCTTGTGGGGGTAGTCGGGGGCCCCCTCGTACATGACCGAGGTCACGCCGTTGGCGAGCGGTCCGTAGACGATGTAGGAGTGGCCGGTCACCCAGCCGACGTCGGCGGAGCACCAGAACACGTCCTCCTCGGGCTTGAGGTCGAACACGAGCTTGGTGGTCGCCGCCACGCCGGTCAGATAGCCCCCCGTGGTGTGCAGGATGCCCTACGGCTTGGCGGTCGAGCCCGAGGTGTAGAGAACGAACAGCGGGTGCTCGGCATCGAGCGGCTCCGCCGGGCAGTCTGGATCGGCCGCCTCCAGCGCCTCGTCGTACCAGAGGTCACGTCCGTCGGTCATCGGCGCGTCGGCTTCGGCGTTGCGAACGACCACGACGGTCTCGATCGAGGGGACCTCGGCGAGGAAATCGTCGACGGACGCCTTGACCGGTGCGACCTTCCCCTTGCGACGGGCCGCGCTCGCGGTGATCAGCGCCTTGGCTTCGGAGAACTCCATCCGCTCCTTGACCGAACCCGGCGCGAAGCCCCCGAACACGACGTTGTGGGGCGCGCCGATCCGCGCGCAGGCGAGCATCGCGACGACGACCTCGGGGATCATCGGCAAGTAGATGCCGACGATGTCGCCGGGACCGATCCCTCGATCCTTCAGCGCGTTGGCGAGCTTCTGGACGTCGCGGTGGAGATCGGCGTAGGTGACATCGCGCTCCTCGCCCTCCTCGCCACGCCAGTGGTACGCCACCCGCTCCCCCCGGCCGGCGGCCACATGGCGATCGACGCAGTTATGGCAGGCGTTGAGCTTGCCCCCGGTGAACCACTTGTAGAAAGGCGGGTTGGAGTCGTCGAGGACGGTGTCCCAGGGCTGGAACCAGTCGAGCTGCTCGGCGTGGCCAGCCCACCAGCCCGACGGGTCGGCCTCGGCCTGCGCATACACGACCGGATCGTTCAGCAGCGCGGCAGCTCGGAACTCTTCGGAGGGCTCGAAGCGCTCCTGCTCGAGCAGCTCGGCGAGCTCACCCTCGAGCCGCTCTGAACGGCTGCCGCCGGTGCTGGCCTCCATCGTGTCCTCCTGGTCGTTCGAGGGTCCGCGTCCGCCCGAGTACTACACCCTATGAGGATCTGCCTAGACTGCGGCCCCGATGTCCGCCACCGATTCGATCGCAGTCTCCGCACGACGCGGAGCACCCGAGGAGACGACCGCTGACACGCGGGTCGTAGGGCTCTTCGAGGGCGACACGCTCGGGGGCGCGGCAGCGGCCCTCGTCGCCTCCGGCGAGGCGAAGCCGGCCCTGAAAAAACTGGCCCTGACCCATGAGGACGGCCGGCGGCTGCTGATCGTCGGCCTCGGCAAGCGCGAGGAGCTCGACGCGGAAAGAACGCGAGTCGCGGCCGCGGCCGCGGCCGCGCGAATAAAGGAGCTCGGCTGCTCGTCGCTCTCCTGGGCGGCACCCGACGGCGAGGGAATCGCGGGCGCGATCGTCGAGGGCACCCTGCTCGCGCTTTACGAGTTCACACAGTTCAAGTCCGACGCCGACGAGGCCGGCGGCTCGGCGGTCCGCGAGCTCGAGATCGTCGCCGATCGCGACCTGGACAATGAGGTCGCGGCCGCCCGCGCCGCGGCCGTCGCCCAGAACGGCGCGCGCGATTTGCAAAATCTGCCGGCGAACGTCGCAACGCCCGATTTCCTCGCCGCGCGCGCGAAGGAGATTGCCGCCGAGCACGCCGCGGTAGAAGTCGAGATCCTCGGCCCGGACGAGATCCGCGCGCTGGGGATGGGCGCGTTTGCCGCGGTCGCCCAGGGCAGCTACGTCGAGCCGCGGCTGATCGTGCTCCGCTACGAGGGCGGCGGATCCGGCGGCCATCTCGGCTTCGTGGGCAAGGCGGTCACTTTCGATACCGGAGGAATCTCGATCAAGCCGAGCGCGAAGATGCAAGAGATGAAGTTCGACATGTCCGGCGGCGCGGCCGTGATCGAATCGATCGGGGCGATCGCCGGGCTCGGCATCGAGGCAAAGATCACTGCCGTCGTTCCCTCGACCGAGAACATGCCGAGCGGCCGATCGGTGAAGCCCGGGGACATCGTCACGGCGATGAACGGGACGACGATCGAGGTCAACAACACCGACGCCGAGGGCCGTTTGATTCTTGCCGACGCGCTTTGCTACGCCGTCGATCAGGGCTGCGAGCGGATCGTCGACCTCGCCACGCTGACCGGGGCGATCATCGTGGCCCTCGGATCGACCTACGCCGGCCTGTTCTCCAACGACGACGAGTGGTACGCGACCGTCGAGAACGCCTGCACGAGCACCGGCGAACTGGGCTGGCGGTTGCCGCTCCACCCGGAGTACTTCGAGCTGACCAAGGGCCAGTACGCAGATCTGACCAACGCCTCCGACGCGCGCAAGGCGATGTCAAGCTACGCCGCCGAGTTCCTGCGCCAATTCGTCGGGGAGACGCCGTGGGTGCACATGGATATCGCGGGCACCGCGTGGGGACTCGGGCGCAACTACGTCGGCTCGGGCGCGAGCGGTTTTGGGGTCCGGACCCTGATGGAGCTCGCGCGGACGGCCGGCTGATCAAGAACGCTTCGCAACGTCACCGCATCGTCACGACCGGTCGCTCAACGGGTTGTCATAGACCTCCTTCTCCCATGGAGGCACGATTCGCACGTCACGACGAGTGTAGGCCGAGCGGTCGATCGTCTCGAGTGGCACGAGCCGCAGCCCGGCGGCCGTAGTCGAGCGCTCACGCTCGCTGCGCAGCGGTGCGCGTGGCCGAAACGGCGCGCGGCGAATCGGCGTCTGGCCCGGGAAGTGCCCTGCGTGACTGCCGTAGGAGACCCGCGTCCAGCCGGACCCCTCGCCGAACCGGCCGCGGCACGGGATGTTGTTGAGCTTGCACGTCTGGTACCCGCCATGCGAGGTCGCCCGCGCGGTCGCCCGACCTCCCCTGTCGATCCTGACCTGGTACCCCTCCCAGTCGTCGTAGTGGAAGCCTGGATAGGCAGCCCGGCCGTTGGTGAACTGCCAGGCGACCGCCCGGACCGGCAGCGGTGTCCTTTCCCACAGCTTTGGGAGTTGGGCGAGCCGCGGCGCCGCATCCTGCTCGTCACGCTTTGACCTTCGGATCACGGAGTCGACCAGCGACCAGGGCGTCAGCTTCGGCTTCGGGACCCCTCTTGGGACCAGGCCGAGCGGGGCTGCGGCCGCACCTTCGCTCGTTCCGGCAAGCGTCTCCTCGAGGTCGTCTGCGGAGATGCGCATCGCGCCGATGCCCTCGCGCGAGTTACCGATCGTGGTGCTCGAGTAGGGGTAGTACATCCAATACTGGAGGAACGTCTCACCGTCGCGGTGCACTACGTGGGTGAAGACCGTCGCCGACTCGCCCGTGTCGCTGCGATGGACGTCGAGCCCGGCTCGATCGGGCGCGCGTGAGCATGCGCGGACCCGGCAATCCCGCCAATCGATCGGCAGCGAGCGCTCGCCCGGCTCGTACGTGATGTTCGGGGCGTGGCGGCGCAGCAACTCGGCGTCGCCCTCGCCGTAGGTCGCAACCAGATCGGCGTCCTCACCCGTGCAGCCGCCCGTCACCGAGCAGGAGATCCGATGGGCGAGGAAGCCCGCGAAGGAACGACCGTCGACTGGCGGAGCGACGGCAACCGCGGCTCCCAGCGTCAGCGAAACCACCAAGGTCAGCGCCGTCCACTCGACCGTCGCAGCTCCACGTTCGGCCCTCACGAAACCGAAGCTAGGTTGCCTTCGCCGCTAGAACAATGCGCGCCTGTGACAGCCGTGCTGTGTATCGGATCGCGACCGCGGCAAGGTCAGCTTCCAGCTGAGCGACAACGGCTACGAGTTCTACGGATCGACCTGCCGATGCTCGAGGAACCCGACGGTCGGCAGATCAGCCGGCCGGTACCCCAGACGCCGCAGCGATCATGTCCGCGGTCCGATGGGCTAGCGACATGATCGAGATCATCGGATTGACCCCGGGCGCGGTCGGGAATGCTGAGCCATCACCAATCCAGACGCCCGAGACGTCGTGGAGCTGGCCGCGGCCGTCGGCCACGGATGTCTGCGGGTCAGAGCCCATTCGACAGGCGCCCATCTGGTGCGCCGTGAAGATCGTTATGTCCTGCGGGCCGTAGGGGGCTGACTCGACGCGCTCGAGGAACGCGGCGAAGTCCTCGCCGCGCGTCCAGGCCAGCCGCTTGGTGTGGAGCGTGAAGATCTCCGCGGCGCCGGCGGCCTCGTGCAGCTTGCAGAGCTCAACCTGTGCCCGGATCGCCATCCGCATGTCGACCTCGTCGTCGAGACCCCAGCGCACGACCGCCCGGCCGAGGTCGTCGAGGACGATCTCGCCGGCGCCGTGATCGCGCCCGACGGTAATGAATGGGGCGAGGAACCGGTACCCGAGCATCGTCTGCTTGTGTGCCGCGCCGCTCTCCCAGGGGACGCCGGGGCTGAAAAATGCGGGGTACATGCCGGTCGCCTCGATCAGGAAGCCGTGGCGATCCTCGAGCCCCGAGAACACGTCCGACACGAGCGACTGAACCTGGCCGCGGAAGCCGTCTACCGGCTCGTCGTAGCTGCCGACGACCGAGAAGGCCTGGTGCAGGCGCAGATTCTTGCCCACAGCCGGACCGCCGATCCCGGAGCGCAGGAGCAATGCCGGTGACTCGATGCTCCCGCAGGCAACCACGACCGTCGGCGCCTCGACCCTCAACGCGGTCGTGCTGCCGTCGGCGTGGGTGACCGTCCCCTCGACGCCGGTGGCGGCACCATCGGCGGTGATGATCCGGTCGGCGTGCGTGCCGACGACCGCGCGAGCGCCGCTGTCGGAGGCGTCCTGGAGCCAGGTTTTCATCGCCGAGCGCTTGCAGCCACGGGGGCACCCCGCTGCGCAATAGCCACAGAACTCGGCGTCGTCGTCGAGCGAGGCGTTGCGGACGATCGGCCGGTGCTCATAGCCCTGGGCGTCCAGCCCGGCCATCAGGTGGCGATGGATCTGGTTCTGCTTGGTCGCCTCGGTGTTGGCGTTCAGCCGCTCCATAACCGCGTCGATCCGCTCGGTATAGGCCTCATCCTCGAGACCCTCGAGCCCGTGCCGCGCCCACTCGGATCGGATGTGGTCCGGCGTGCGAATGCAGTTCATGTAGTTCACGACCGTGCCGCCACCCAAGGTCGAGCCGGCGAGGATCGCGATCGACCCGTCCTCGGACGTTGCTAAACCAGCGCCGTAATAGAGCTCCTGGTAGCCGACCAGCTCGAGGCCCTTGAAGTCGGACTCGTTGCGGTACTGGCCCATCTCCAACACAAGCACGTTGCGTCCCTCCGCCGCCAGCCGCGCAGCGATCACGGAGCCACCGGCCCCCGATCCGACGACGCAGACATCCGCGGCGAGCGTCGCCTCCGGCCCGTCGACCTCCTCGACCATGATCGTCTTGGGCGCCTGCTCCGACGTAGGCGGGGCCTCCGGCGGTCCGGAGTAGCCGATCGCCTCCCAGTTCGGATTGCCGCCGAGCTCGTCGGGCAGGCCGTAGAAGAGGAGCAGCGTCAAACCGCGAAGCGCCGCGAGGCCCTGGCACGCCGCCGCATCTGAGGCGGATACGTCGTGAACTGCCTGGGTGCGGGCTTCGAGCGAGAGACCGGCGAACTCGTGGCCTGCGAGCGCGTCGAGCAGCCCGCCGACGGCCTCGAACTCCTCGCCGGCCATCGTCTCGGCGAGCATCCCTTCGATCTCCGCGGGCAGCCCCATGTCCGAGGCCGAGCGCGCCATGAACTGCTTCTCCACCGGGTCGTGAGTATCGACCTCGACGGAGGGCGCAAAGGTGTCGCAGAGCGCGACCAGGGTGCGTTGACGCTCGTCTGTCAATGCGTTCGCCATAACCGCCATGGTCTCTCCTCCGTAGCTGGGCACGCGGGGCTGAGTGCGATGCTACCGCCCGGCGTGTCGGGTCCGTGCGGCGTCATAGAGCGCGGCGAAACGGGGCGCCAGACCAGCCCAGGAGAAGTTCGCGCGAATCTGTCGGTAGGCGGTCTCGGCGCGGTCGTTCCGATCGGCGCGATCATTGACCGCGGCGACGAGCGCCTCGGTGAGCGCCCGCTCGTCGTCGGGCTCGACGAGCCAGCCGTTCGGACTCCCGGGCTCGGTGTTGACGAACGACAGTGGGCCGCCGCTGCGGGTCGCGATCACCGGAACCGCGCACGCCATCGCCTCGAGGAAAACCTGCCCGAACGGCTCGTTGAAGGACGGCGCGGCCATCACGTCGGAACAGCCAAGCCCGTCAACCAGGTCGTCGTGGCCACGCCAACCGACCAGGAAAATCCCCGCTTCGCCGACGGCGCGCGCCACCGCCTTCGGATGCTCTCCCTCCCACTCGCCCGGGAACCCTCCCCAGATCACCAGCGGCGCCGGCACCTCGAACCGTTCCCGTGCCGCGGCGTAGGCACGGATCAGCATCGGGACGCGCTTGAAGTCGAGGAAGCGGCCGACGAACAGCAGGACAGTGGCGTTCGGATCGGCGAACGGCGCGAGATCGGATTCGGTGTAACGGACACTCCCCGGCTCGCCCGACTCGTCCCACCCCTGGGGCTGCTCGACGAGCCACTCCCGCCAGCGCGCGAGCCGTGCGTCCGGCGGAGGTCTGGAGCGATCAAAGAGATCGGTATCGACTCCGTTGGGAATCCATTCGACGAGCGCCGGGTCGATCTCGAGCAGCCGGGCCGCCTCGTGGCGATCGTGAGGGGAGATGACGACAAAGCCGTCGCTGCCCCGGGCGGCGGTGCGCAGGCGCTCGGCCCAATGGGGCCCGTGGACCCACATCTCCGGGCGCAGCCCGGGGGAAAGATCGCCCGCGATGATTCGGTCGATGCGGTCGATCATCTTGAGCTCGGTGCCGTGCAGGTGGGTGATGCGGGGCACGTCGGGGGCAAGTCGCTCAGCGACCTCCTGCAGCGGCGTGAGGTGATGGAGGTGGAACACGTCCGGGCGTCGGTGGCGGAGCGCCGCGGCGAAGAACGGTCGCCAGGCTTCCACGATCCGATCACCGAGCTCCGGGGCGACGGCGCCAAAGACCCGGTCCGGCGCGCCCGCCCGGTCCTCGAAGGAGGGGTGGAGCGGAACGGCAACGTCGGCGATCGGATCGCCCCCGGCCTCGAACGCGGCCAACGCCTCGTCGTAATCCGCGGCAACGACCGGGATCTCGCCGAAGAAGGTCTCCGCGTTGGTTCGCTCACCCGCCGGCCCGAGCGAACCGCAGAGCACCTCGGCCGACCATCCCGCACCGGCCAGCGCCGGGATTAGGTACTTGATCACCTGCGCCGATCCACCGCGCGGATAGAACAGCAGCCCCATCGAAACGTGACCGCTCGACATGCCCCCAGCCTAACTCGCCCGCAGCGAGGCTTGACTGAGAGGTCCCGAGCGCTCAGGATCGATCACGCATGAGGGGGAGGAGAGAAACCGCTGGCGCCGTGGCTTTTGCTGCGGCGCTGCTCGCGATCACGCCCGGAGCCGCCACCGCGCAGGCCGACCGCGGCGAGCGCTGCGAGGTCCTCGACCCGTCCGTCTGTCTCCAGCCGTTCCCGAGCGACGCCTACACCCGTGTCGCCGACACTCCGACCGGTCGGCGCCTCGACCTCGCCGCTACGGCGATGCCGCGCAATATCCTCGGCGTACCGATCGCTCCAAGCGACTACAACCGCTTCGACGGCTTCAGTCCGGGGAGCTCGCTGATCACCCACGTGCCCGGGCTCGACAACCCTCGCGCCCTCCGGAAGACCAACCCAGTGCCGATCGACGACATCGGCGCTTTCGATCGCCGCCGCGCGCCGGTCGTCGTGATCGATGCGCGTAGCGGCAAGCGCCATCCGATCTGGGTCGAGCTCGACTCCAACGCGACGAGCCCCGCCGAAACGAACTTGATCATCCGTCCAGCCGTCAACTTCGCCGAAGGACATCGCTATCTGGTCGCCCTGCGCGACTTGCGCGGCGCCGAGGGCAAGCAGCTCACGCCGGAGCCGGTCTTTCGGGCGTTGCGCGACGGCAGGCCGACAGCCAGGCCCGACATCGAGCGCCGGCGCCCTGCGATGGAGCGGATCTTCGGTGAGCTCGATCGGTTCGGGATCGGTCGCGACGACCTCCATTTGGCATGGGACTTCACCGTGGCGTCGCGCCGCAGCCTCTCCGAACGGGCGCTCTCGATCCGCGACGATGCGTTCGCCCAACTCGGCGATCGTGACCTCGCCGACAGGCGGGTGGCTGGGCGCTCGCCCCGCTTCGAGGTCACGAAGGTCCAAAATTTCCCAGCCGGGCCCGACCGGTTGATCGCGCGGCGCGTATCGGGATCAGTGCTCGTCCCTTGCTACCTCGATCTGAACGGGTGCCCGCCCGGATCGCGCTTCCGCCTCGGCTCCACCGGTCTGCCGCTCCGCGACGCCAACAGCTTTACCCGGGCGAACTTCGTCTGCAACATCCCGCGGGCCGCATTCACAGCCGGTGCAGGCTCGGCGCGCCCTTCGCTCTACGGCCACGGACTGCTCGGCTCAGCTGACGAGGTATCGGCCACGAACGTCAAGCAGATGTCGGGCGAGCACAACTTCATCTTCTGCGCGAGCGACTGGATCGGGTTCTCGACCACTGACGTCCCGAACGTCGCCCTGATCCTTCAGGACCTCTCACGATTCCCGACGCTCGTCGACCGTACTCAGCAGGGATTCCTCAACTTCATGTATCTCGGCCGCGCCCTGATCCACCGCGACGGCCTCGGCTCGGACCCCGCCTTTCAGACGGACGGAAAATCGCTGATCGATCGTCGGGAGCTCTACTACGACGGCAACAGCCAGGGCGGCATCCTCGGCGGATCGTTGGCAGCTCTGGCGCCTGACTTCCGCAACGCCGTGCTCGGCGTGCCGGGCATGAACTACAGCACGCTGCTGCAACGCTCCTCCGACTTCCCCCCCTACGCCGACGGGCGCTTCCTGGGGCTGCTCGACGACTCACTCGGAGAGATCGACCTCCCGGTCGGCGGGCTGTACGACGCTTACCCCAACCGGCTCGAGCGTCCGCTGATCTTCGCCCTGATCCAGACCTACTGGGATCGGGGCGAGGCCAACGGCTACGCACACCACATGACAGACGACCCGCTGCCCAACACGTCGGGACATCGTGTCCTCATGCACCCGGCGGTCGGCGACCATCAGGTCGCCAACGTCACGGCCGAGGTCGAGGCGCGGACGATCGGCGCTCGGATACGGCGGCCCGCGATCGCCCGCGGGCGGCGGATCGGCCGCGACCAGCTGTTCGGGATCGCCCCGATCAAACGGCTGCCCTACGCGGGGTCGGCGATCATCTACTGGGACACCGGCGCCGGGAACACGCCTCCCCCACCGCTCGGCAACAGACCTCCGACCGCCGGCCGGGACCCGCATGGAGCACCGCGCAACACGGTCGCCGCCCGACGCCAGAAGTCTGCGTTCCTATCGCCTCGCGGGCGAGTGCGGGACTTCTGCGCGAGCGGGCCCTGTCGCGCCGACGACTTCGAGCCCTAGGATCCGGGCCGATGAACTTCGATCTCTCCGAGGAGCAACGCGCGATCCAGAGGCTGGCGCGGGACTTCGCCCGCAACGAGGTCGCGCCGGCGGCCGCCGAGCTCGACGAGCAGAAGCGGTTCCCGTACGAGATCGTCGCCAAGCTCGCAGAGCTCGGGCTGATGGGCATTCCGTATCCGGAGGAGTACGGCGGCGGCGGCGCCGACACGCTTTCCTACGCGCTCGTGATCGAGGAGCTGGCAAGGATCGACTCCTCGGTCGCGATCACCGTCGCCGCGCACACTTCGCTCGGGACCCATCCGATCTACAGCTTCGGCAGCGATGCGCAGAAGCGGAAGTGGCTGCCGGAGCTCTGCAGCGGCCGGCAGTTGTGGTCCTTCGGTCTGACAGAGCCCGAGGCGGGATCCGATGCCGGGAACGTGCGCACGACCGCACGCCTGGACGGCGGCGACTGGGTGATCGACGGCGCAAAGCAGTTCATCACGAATGCAGGTACCGACATCTCGGGCGGCGTGACGATCACCGCGCGGACTGGACCGGACGAGATCTCGAACATCCTCGTCCCGAAGGGCACCGATGGCTACATGGTCGAGGCCTCCTACCGGAAGATGGGCTGGAACGCTTCCGATACCCGCCCGCTCGCCTTCTCCGACTGCCGCGTTCCCGAGGACAACCTCGTCGGTGAGCGGGGCAAGGGCTTCCACCAGTTCCTGATGACGCTCGACGCCGGCCGGATCTCAGTCGCCGCGATGGGCCTCGGGTTGGCGCAGGGCGCGCTCGACGAGGCGCTCGCCTACGCCAAGGAGCGCCACGCGTTCGGACAGCCGATATCGAGGTTCCAGGCGATCCAGGGCAAGCTGGCCGACATCTCGACCGAGATAGAGGCCGCGCGCCTACTCACCTACAAGGCTGCGCTCGAGAAGGACGCGGGGCGCAACTTCAGCCTCAGTGCCGCGCAGGCGAAGCTGAAGACCGGGCGGCTCGCCGTGCGCGCCGCCGAGGAGGCGGTCCAGATCCACGGCGGCTATGGCTACATCGAGGAGTACCCGGTCTGCCGCTTCTACCGCGACGCCAAGATCCTCACGATTGGTGAGGGCACCGACGAGGTCCAGCAGATGGTCATCGCTCGAGCGCTCGGCGCCTGAGGCGAGACTCCCGCCACTCGGCGAGGAGCGCGGGAGCGACTCGCCGCAGGTACTCGCCGTGGCGGATGAACGACGTGCCATGTGCGCGGCGCTCGTAGTCGATCGGCACCTCGATCGGGTCGATGCCGGCACCCCACAGCGACAGCGTGAGGACCTGTGCGGAGTTGTAGTCGTGTCGGATGCGGGCGCACTCGACGGCGCGCGCCGAGAACGCTCGGTAGCCGGTCTGGGCATCCGTCGTATGGACGCTCGTCAGCAGCCCGACCAGCCGCGAGAGCCAGCGGTTGAACAGCGCGCGGTGCCAGGCCATTCCTTGCCGGGAGCCGAGGAAACGGGAGCCGAGGACGTAATCGGCGCGACCCGCGAGGATCGGGTCGAGCAGCCGCGCCGCCTGGCGCGGGTCATACTCTCCGTCGCCGTCGAGGTAGATCGCGGCGTCCACGCCCCGCTCGCGGGCAAGGTCGAGCCCACTCCGCAGCGCAGCCCCGAGACCGAGTCCGACCGGATGGCTGATGACCTCAGCCGCGTTGGCGCGAGCAACGGCCGCTGTCTGATCGGTCGAACCGTCGTCCACCACGAGCCGCCGGAGCGGATGACCCTCGACGGTCGTGGGCAAGCCAGAGAGTACTGGACCGATCGTCGCCACCTCGTTGCGCGCGACGACGATCGCGAGTAGTTCGCGACCGTGTTCCGAGCCCTCGCCCACCGCTGCCACGCGACCAGACGCTAGTCCCTCGCGATCACGGAGCCCGTCGGCCGCGCTCACGCAACTCCTCCGCAGTGGGCGGTTTATTGCCGCAAATGCCGAAAGCCTGTTCTAAGCTCGGATCGACCCCGGAGCCTCCTTCGGCGTCCCCTCCAACCGTGTTCAACTTCTTGCAACCGCGCACGCGCCCATCGGGCATGCTGACCTTCGCCGCCTTGATCGCGGCGTTGATCGTTCCCGCGAGCGCGCAGGCCGAGCGGCTGACCGTTTGCGGAAGCGGCTGCAACCAGCGGACGATCTCCGCCGCCGTCGCGGCCGCCTCACCCGGCGACTCGATTGAGGTCCGTGCGGGCAATTTCCCCGAGTCGGTCACGATCGACAAGCCGCGACTCGAGCTGCGCGGCGCGAAGGGCGGCACCGATGCCCGCGGCCGCCGTAACGTCGGTGAGACCGTCGTATCAGGCGCCGACGGGGGCTTCTTGCTCGGCCCCGACGCCGACGACGTCACGATCGATGGCTTCCGGATCTCCGGTGGGACCGGAAGCGGCACCGGGACCGCCAAGGGCACCGGCATCGTGACGAACCCCGGCGTCGCCGGAACGCGGATCCTCAATAACGTGATCACATCCAACGTCCGCGGCATCCGGCTCAACGGCGACACCTCCGGCGCGCCCACGCAGACGCTCGTGTCACGCAACCAGATCGCGCGCAACAACCGCAGCGCCCCAGCGGGCCAGCCGCCCTCGGGCGTCGGGATCCTCTCGGACCTCGGCATCTCGAACGCCGAGATCTCGGAAAACCGCTTCACGGAACATCGGCGCAACACGATCGTCTTCGGCAACCGGGACGCCCCGGTCTCACAGGGTGTCGACATCCTCGCCAACGACCTCAGCGGCGAATCGGGCATGGACCTGCGTCGGATTCGCAGCCTCAGCATCGTCGGAAACGAGAGCCTCGCGCCCGCCAAGACGGGCAATCGCAACGCGATCGCGCTCGACGGCAACATCGACGGCGCGACGATCCGAGACAACAAGCTCGCCGGTCGCGCCCAGAAGAACCCGCCCGAGCGGGAGCTGCGAAACAACGGAATCGTCATCTCCAACACCGGTGCCGACACCGCCAGCGCCCAGATCCAGATCATCGGTAACACGATCACCGACCATCGGCGCGGCGTCAGCATCGCCTCGGCCGGCGCCTACCGCGGTCAGCTGAAGGTCGAGTTCAACCGGATCGTGCGCAACCAACGGGGCGTGCATAACTCCGACCCCGACGCCTCCGAGCTGATCGACGCCGACAACAACTGGTGGGGCTGCAACCAGGGACCCGGTAGCAACCTGGGCCGCTGCGACGGGACCTCAGAGAACGTCAACTTTGATCCGTGGCTCGTACTCCGGCTCCGCGCGGGCGAATCTTCGATTGACACCGGCGGGGACTCGACCCAGATGACCGCCAGCCTGCTGACCAACTCCGCCGGCGACACACCGGTGACCTTCTTCCCGGACAACACACGGATCGACTTCGAGACGACGCGCGGAAAGGTCGGCGGCCGGGGCCGCACCGCAGACGCCGTTGCCCGCTCGCAGCTCAGCTCAACGAGCAAGGCGGGGGCGGCACGGGTCTCGGCGACTCTCGACAACGAGACCAAACGCGTGAAGGTCGACATCGAGAAGGGCAGCTGATGAGGTTCCGATTCAAGAACTGTGTCCCGGCCGCGGCACTCGTCACCTGCTTAGTGGCCGCCGCCCCCGCGTCCGCCGCGACCTTCGACGTCTGCGAGAACCCCGGCGAGTGCGACTTCACTCGCATCCAGGCGGCCGTCAACGGTGCCGGCGACGGAGACACAATCGAGGTCGAGGAAGGGCGCTACGAGGAGACCGTTCGCGTCCGCGACGAAATCGAGATCCGCGGTGCCCAGGACGGGGCCGATGCGCGCAATAGCCGCCGCGGCGGTGAGAGCATCGTGGGGGCTCAGAACGGCGGCTTCGTGATCGACAGCGACCGGGTCGTGATCTCGGGCTTCACGATCAGCGGCGGCGGCGCCAGCGGTGGCCCGTCGACCTTCGACGCCGGCGTCGACGTCCCCTCTAACCGCTCTGGGCTGCGGATCGTCGACAACATCATCACCAACAACGTCCTCGGCCTGCGCCTCAACAGCACGGGCGCGCGGACGGTCGTCCGACGCAACTCGTTCATCGCCAACAATAACGACGGCGGCGAGGGCGAGGAGCAGGGCAACGGCATCTACACCGACGGCACGGTCAGCAACGTCCTCATCGACCGCAACGACTTCACCGGCCACCAGAACGAGGCAATCCTGCTCGCCAATGCGGGTGGAGTCGGCACCGGCATCGACATCACCGGGAACGAGTTGATCAGGGACAGCGGCGTCGTCGTGGTCAATGCACGGGCCGTGCGCGTGGCAGAGAACACGAGCGACGGGAACGTCGACGACGACGTGATCGACGACGACGTGATCGAGATGGGAGGCAACGTCGACGGCGCCAACATCAGCGCCAACACCCTGCGCCAGTACGAAGGAGCCGGGATCGTGGTCTCCAACGACCGGCTGGCCGGCGTCAACCGCAACATCTCGATCATCGGCAATACGCTGCTCGGAGAGCGCTCGGTCTCGAGCGACCGTGGCGTGCGGCTGCTCGGCGACACCTACGACGGCCGGCTGCAGGTGAACTTCAACCGGATCTTCGCCAACGACTTCGGGATCGCGAACGAGGACTCGGATGCCGGCGAGCAGATCAACGCCGAGAACAACTGGTGGGGTTCGAACTCGCGCCCCGGCACCCCGCCATCGGACTCCGTCGTCGGCAACGTCGATACGGGGCCGCGCCTGACGCTGAGGCTGATCTCCAAGCGGGCGGTCAAGCGCGATGGGCGTCAGCTCAAGATCTCCGCCAGCCTGCAGTTCAACAGCGGCGACGGCGGCACCGTCCAGCGGTTCAACCCGAGCCCGTTCCCGAACCGCACGACGATCGAGTTCGACACTTCACGCGGCCGGATCGAGAAGCGGTCCCGAACCGTGAGCGGCGTGGCGCGCGCGACGCTGATCAGCCCGGATTCCCGCGGCCGCGCCACGGTCTCGATCTCATTGGACGGCGAAACCGTTCGCCGAAAGATCCGGATTCGATAGACCCCACGTGGTCGTGCCACGTGAGGCCCCGAGAGGCGAGACGGATCGCCTAGAAGTCCCGCTCGAGGAGCGTTCGAGCCGCGCTGGCCGGGTCGAGGCGGCGCTCGACGACGCGGTCGAGCAGGGCGCGGACCTCGGGATCCTCGCGTACCGAATCCTCGAGTCGGCTCCGTAGACGGAACGAAGCCAGCGCGATTACCTCGTTCATCAGGTTGCGACGCCGGCGTTCGGCCAGCGTCCCCTCCGCCAAGATGAACTCGCGGTGCTCCGTCATCGCGGCGGCCAGCTCTTCGACCCCCTCGTTGCGGCTCGCCTCGGTCGCCAGGACCGGAACGCGCCACCCGTCCTTGGGGCCCAGGGAAAGCACCGACTTGATCTCGCGAATCATCGTGTCGCCGAGCGGGTGCTCACGCTTGTTCACGACGATGATGTCCGGGATCTCCATCACCCCGGCCTTGAGCGCCTGAATCGAATCTCCGGAACCAGGCATCAGGACCAGCACGACGGTGTCGGCGTGGTCGATGATGTCGACCTCGCCCTGGCCAACCCCGACGGTCTCGATGAAGACGTCGTCCTTGCCGGCGGCGTCCATCAGCAGCGCCGCCTGAAGGGTGGCCTCTGAAAGCCCGCCGAGCGACCCGCGGCTGGCCATCGAACGGATGAAGACCCCGGCGTCGAGGAAGTGCTCGGCGAGCCGGATGCGATCTCCGAGCAGCGCCCCCTTTGTGAACGGCGAGCTCGGGTCGATCGACAGCACGGCGACCTGGCGATCTCGGGCGCGGACGTGGGTGACCAGCGCTCCGATCAGCGTCGACTTGCCGACCCCGGGCGGTCCGGTGAAGCCGACCACGGCAGCCTCACCCGTTCGCGGGTAGGCCTCGCTGACGAGCGCCCAGCCCTCGGGGTCGTCGTTCTCGACCATCGAGATGCCGCGCGCCAGCGCGCGCTTGTCACCGGCGTACAGCCGCTCGGCCAGCTCGGATGTCGTGCGCTCGACCGCCACCGCCAGAGCATGCCACGGACGCTGGATGATTGATCGCGAAATATGATCGGAGCCGTGAAGAACGCGTCAATCGACCACCCGGCTGCAAGCGCGCCGGCGTTCGGCGGCGAGCTTCGCGAGCCCCCTCCTCCACTTCACGGTGGGCCGCGCGTCCTGCTTCGGTTCATGGCCGCCAACGGGATGCTCAACCGTCAGTATGCGCACCTCATCGCCCGATTGCTGCGCCATCGCTTCCTGACCGGGTACGGACGGCGCATCGGACTCGACGGCCTCGCGTTCATCTGTCCGGAGGTGGTACTCGAGATCGGGCGCACTGGGCGGGTCGAGCTGGGGCGATGGTCGTGGCTCGGCCAGGGCACCAAGATCCGCGCTCACGAGGGGACGGTCTCGATCGGCGCCAAGACGGTGCTCGGCCAGGAGTGCACGATCTCGGCGTACCAGCACGTCTCGATCGGCCGCGAGTGCGTGATCGCCGACCGCGTGATGATGATCGACTTCGATCACGGCGCCGTCGAGGTCGAGCGCCCGGTCCGGTTGCAGGGAATCTATAAGCGCGACGTACGCGTGGGCAACAACGTGTGGATCGGCTACGGCGCGTGCGTCCTGCGCGGCGTGACCGTCGGCGACAACGCGATCATCGGAGCCAACGCCGTCGTGACCCGGGACGTTCCCGCCAACGCCGTTGTCGGCGGAGCGCCGGCGCGTCTGATCCGGATGCGAGAGGTCCCCGGCCAGATGCGCTTCGCTTGAGCGGCTCGCGCTAACTGGCGGTCCGCGACCGCACGCGCAGCACGTCGGCATAGACCTCGGCAGTGCGCTCGGCGACATCAGACCAGTCGAAGGCCAGCACGTGCTCGGAGGCCTCCGCGACCAGTCGATCGCGCAGCGGCCGGTCGGTCAACAGGCGTTCGGCCATCTCCCCCAGGCTGCGCGGATCGCGCGAGCGGAAGCGGAGCCCGACGTCCTCGGTCACGACCTCGCGCAGGCCGCCGGTATCGGCGACCAAGCACGGGCAGCCGGAGGCCATTGCCTCGAGCGCGACGAGTCCGAACGGCTCATAGATCGAGGGGATCACGGTCAGATCGGCGATCCGGTAGAGCGAGTGGAGGAAGTCGTCGCCGATCCAGCCGATGAACGTGCCGTGCTCGTCGAGGCCGAGCTCTCGGGCCTGGGCACGCAACTCCTGCTCGTGGGTCCCTGAGCCGGCGACGACGAATCGGACGTTGCCGACCCGCTCGATCAGACCCGGGAGTGCCTCGAGGGCGAGTTGGAAGCCCTTCTCGTAGACGAGCCGCCCGACGAGCAGCACGAGCAACTCGTCCGGGCGGGCGAACCGCGACCGCAGCTCGTCGAGGTCAGCAACGGGGACCAGATCAGCTGGATCGATCCCATTCGGGATAACCGTCACTGCGTGCTCGTCGAGCGAGTAGATGTCGCAGATGTGCTCGCGCATGTAGGACGAGCAGGCAATCACCCGCTCGGCTCGGTTGGTGATCCAGCGCTCGACGCCATGGATGTGCGCCTGTGGGTGGTTCTCGACCCAGCCCTGGTGGCGGCCGAACTCGGTCGCGTGGACCGTCATCACGAGCGGGCAGCGGAAGCGGTTGGCCAGGTGATCACCGGCGACGGCCACCAGCCAGTCGTGACCGTGGACGAGGTCGAAGTCGTATCGGTCACCGAGCTCGACGCCCGCCGCCAGCATGTCGGCGTTCATGTGCTCGACCCAGGTGACGAACTCGCTCAAGTTCTGCGGTCGCTCGGGTTCGCGGACGTGGTGTACGACGACCCCGTCGAGCTCCTCCTCCTCGGGCGACTCCTCGAAGCCGCGTGTCAACACGTGGACATCGACACCCTGTGCGGCGAGGTTTTCGGAAAGCTTGCGGACGTGACGAGCGAGACCCCCCTCGATCAAGGGCGGATATTCCCAGCTGAGGATCAGAGCGCGCGTCACGGTGCGATCAAGGGTGAGAGGTCGAGGTCGGGCGCCAGATGGCGGAGCTCGGGATCGACCGCGTCGTGGTCTGAGTCTGCCAGAGCGACGAGCGCGGCGTCCAGCGATGCGCGGTGGCCGGCGGCGCGCAGCTCAGGGTAGTCGGCGGCCGTGGCGCGGCTGACCAGGAACGCCCAGTCGCTGGCCTGCAGTGCGAGTAGCTCGCGTGCCGCGCGCTCGCAGATCGCGCGCCGCCGACTCCGCTCGGAGCCGCTCGTCCGGGCCAGCTCCGCGGTCGCCGCGACGGTCCGCAGCTCGGCTTCCCGGAGTGCGAACGCGAGCTCCGCGACAGGCGGCGAGTCCCAGGTCGAGAGATCCTTGGGCGTCCCCCAGCTCGACGGTACAAGCGGGCGGGCGACCGCCTCGGTCTCGGCGAGCGCGGCCGAGACGCTCGCGAGCTCCAGCCCCTGCCGCTCCGACTCCTGGACGACCGCTTCGAGCCAGTGGGTCCCCTCATACCACCAGTGACCGAGCAACTCGGAGTCCAACGCGCAGCAGAGCAGCCCCCGTCGACCCCGCTCGGAGCGATAGGAGTCGAGCCGCACGATCGAATGCGCGACGAAGCCGCGCGCATGGCGCTGGGCGAGCTCGATCGCCGCGGCGTAGTCATAAGGCCGGCCGGCGTTGTCCCACGGCTTGAGGTCATAGGTCGTACGCTGATGGCTGTTGCGGTAGGCCGACGCAGTCGGGTAGCCGGTCCGCTCGTTCCAGATCAACTCGATCGAGAGCCAGTCGATTGGCACCGCCACAGGACCGGCTTCGGTCTGGATCGGCTCGAGCTGGTCGAGCGATCCAAGCCCGAGTGAACCGGTCTGGTCGACACAGAAGGCCTGAACCCCGTGGTCAGCGAGATCGCGCTCGAGCCCGGGCTCATAAGCGCATTCGGGCAGCCAGAGACCCCTTGCCGGATGACCGAAGCGGCGCGTGTGCGAGGAACTCCCAGAGGCGAGCTGCATGTGCAAACCGGCTGTGGTGGCGAGCAGCGGCAGGAGAGCATGCGTCGCGGGGCCGGTCCAGAGC
>JACCVG010000167.1 GCA_013698335.1 Thermoleophilaceae bacterium | reverse complement strand
CCGGAGGCGCCGGCGGGATCGGGGCGGCGACATCGCTGCGGCTCGCGGCCGAGGGTGCAGCGGTCGCCGTCTGCGACCTCGACCTCGACCGGGCCCGCACGGTCGCGGCCGACGCCGGCGGCGAGGGCTACGTCATGGACGTTCGCTCTACGGAGTCGATCCGCGCCGCGGTCGACGCGATCGAGCGCGACCTCGGGCCGGTCGGCGTGCTGGTCAACAACGCCGGCCTCGGGGTCGACCTCTTCCTGACCAAGACGACTGAGGAGATGTGGGACGAGTCGCTCGCGGTCAACCTGCGCGGGACGATCGCGGTCACGCATGCCGTGATCACGGGGATGCATGAGCGGGGCGGGGGAGCGATCGTCAACGTCGCATCCGAGGCCGGGCGGCTGGGATCGCCGGGGACGCCGATCTATTCGGCGGCCAAGGCGGGCGTGATCGGCTTCACGAAGGCTGTCGCGCGCGAATCGGCGCGTTACTCGGTGCGCTGCAACGCGGTCGCGCCCGGTCCGATCGAGACCGACATGTTGAACGCCGCGCCGAAGTGGCTCGGCGAGCTCGGCGTCCGGATGAAGGAGGGAATGATCAGCGGAACGGCCATGAAACGCTCGGGAGCGCCCGAGGAGGTCGCAGCGGTGATTGCGTTTCTGGCCTCCGACGACGCGTCTTACGTAACGGGCGAGACGATCGGCGTCAGCGGCGGGATGGGGATGATGTAAGCGCGTTATCTCCGGCGCTTGTCGCGCTAGCGATCCGGCGCGTAGGAGCAGTCGCCGCCGAGCGCGTTGCAGAGGTTGACCCTGCCCGCGCCGAAGGCGTTGTCGCGACCGCGTCGACCAAGGTCGTCAGAACTCCGGCGCAGGATCCTGCGGGTGTCCTCGGCATTGAGTTTCGGTCGCGCTGACAGCAGCAGGCCCGCGACGCCGGCGGCCTGGGGCGCCGCCTGCGAGGTGCCCTCCGAGAGGACGTAACCGCCACCGAGCCGGGTTGAGAGGATATCGGCGCCGGGCGCCGAGAGCTCGACATCGGAGTTGTTGTTGGAGAAGCTCGCTCGGCGATCGGAGCGGTCGGTCGCCGCGACCGAGACGACGGCGCTCGATCCCGCCGGGAACCGCACCGAGCTGCCGCTGTTGCCCGCGGCCGCGAGCAACAGCGCACCGTCGCCGCCACGCCAGGCCTGCTGGACCGAGCGCTCGAGGGTGGGGGAGAAGCCGGCCTCGAGGCTCAGGTTGATCACCTCGGCGCCGTTTCGCGCGGCCCAATCGATGCAGGCGACGACATCGGCGAGCGTTCCGTCGCCCGCGATCCCGCCGAGCGCGCGGCAGATCATCAGCTTGGCGTTGAAAGCCACCCCGGCGATACCCTCGGAGTTGTCGGCGTTGGCCGCGATGATTCCCGTAACGTGGGTTCCGTGGCCGTTGTCATCGGAGCAGGACCCCTCCACGAAGCGCGGCGCGAACAGCAGCGGGGGCCGCGATTGAGCGCATTGCACCACGCGACCGCGCAGATCGGGGTGGGTGCGGTCGATTCCTGTGTCGATCACGGCGATTCGCGGTCCGTTGGCGAGCGGGAAACGGGCGAGCCCGGCAGCTTTCCAGCCTTCGGGAGCGTCGATGTCGGCATCGCGCAGCCCGCCGCCCTGCCCGCGGTTGTTCAAGGCGTAGGTGCTTGTGAACCCGGGGTCGTTGGGGCGCGGTCCCGAGCCGGCGACCGTCACCCGCGAGTTGCGCTCCGCGTAGGCAACTCCCGGCTGACGTCCGAGTTCGGCGACCGCGGCGCGCGACCCTCCCACCACCCGGACGAGCTTGGCCCCGGCGAGCTCGAGTGACATCAGCTTGTCGGCGACTCCCGCCGCGGCGCGCGCATCCACGCGCTCGTCGCGAGAGGAATCCTTCTCGTAGGCGACGATCACCTCGTCGGTGGCGGCCGCGGGGGTGGGCGAGAGGATCGTCAGCAGCAGGCCCAGTTGGACCGCCACCGTGCAAGCGTTAAATCTCATGCTTCGAGTCAGGGTAGTCAGTCCCGGTGCGCCCGCGCCCCGGTCCGCACCCCGTGTAGTGTCGGGCGCCGCTGATGGAGACCACCTCGACCACCGAGAGCCTCGGCACCGCGCTGGAGCGCGCCCGCGCCGGTGGCCCCGGCCGTCATCACGAGAAGGCCGCCGAGCAGGGCAAGCTCCCCGTCCGCGAACGCGTCGCCCTGCTGGTGGACGAGGGTTCGTTGGTCGAGGACGGGTTACTCGCGAACGTCGAGGCGGACGGCTTCGGAGCGGACGGCGTCGTCACCGGCAGCGCGCGGATCGAAGGTCGGCCGGTCTGCTTCATGGCCAACGACCCGACCGTAAAGGCCGGGTCGTGGGGTTGGCGCACGGTCGAGAAGATCATCCGCATCCAGGAGCGCGCGCTCGACATGCGCGTGCCGATGATCTACATGGTCGACTCCGCCGGCGCGCGGATCACTGACCAGACGAAGATGTTTCCCGGCCGCCGCCACGCGGGCAAGATCTTCCACACCGAGGTCAAGATGTCGGGCGTAGTTCCACAGGTCTGCCTGCTCTTCGGCCCGAGCGCCGCCGGCGGCGCCTACATCCCGGCGTTCTGCGATGTCGTGATCATGCGCGACGGGAACGCGTCGATGTACCTCGGCTCGCCGAGGATGGCGGAGATGGTGATCGGTGAGAAGGTCTCGCTCGAGGAGATGGGCGGGGCGCGGATGCACACGAGCGCCTCCGGAATGGGCCATTTCCTCGTCAAGTCGGATGCCGAGGCGATCGAGCTCGCCCGGCGTTACCTCTCCTACCTGCCCTCGAACTGGACCGAGGGCCCGCCCGCGGCTGAGCCGACCACACCGGCCTCGGACGCCGACATCGGCGCGCTCGTTCCCCGCGACGAGAACAAGGCCTTCGACATGCTCGAGCTGATCGACGTCCTGATCGACGCCGATTCGCTGCTCGAGGTCCAGAAGCGCTGGGCCAAGGAGGTCATCACCGCCTACGCCCGGATCGACGGCCGGACGGTCGGGATCGTTGCCAACCAGCCCAAACAGCGGGGGGGCGTGCTGTTCGTCGATTCGTCCGACAAGGCGGCGCGGTTCATCACGGCGTGCAACGCCTTCAACGTGCCGCTGCTGTTCCTCGCCGACATTCCCGGCTACATGATCGGGACTCAGGTCGAGCGCCAGGGGATCATCCGCGCAGGGGCGAAGATGATCTCAGCGGTCTCCGAGGCGACGGTGCCGAAGCTGTCGGTGATCATCCGCAAGGCCTACGGAGCCGGCTTGTACGCGATGGCGGGCCCGGCCTTCGATCCCGACGGCTGCATCGCTCTGCCCGGCGCGCGGATCGCGGTGATGGGTCCGCAGGCCGCGATCAACGCCGTCTACTACAACCAGGTCCAGGCGATCGAGGACGAGGGCGAGCGGGCGACGTTCGTCGATCAGCTGCGGACCGAGTTCGCCGCGCAGATCGACGTCGTCCACCTCGCGTCGGAGCTGATCATCGACGCCGTCGTCGAGCCTGCCGACCTGCGGGCCGAGATCGTCCGCCGCTTCACGGCGGCGCACACCCCCGGTCGGACGCGTGCGTGGCCGGAGAAGCGGAACTCCGTAACGCCCGTCTAGATCCGGGGCGCACGGTCGGCGAACTCGGCGAACCAGTCCAGCGCCGTGGGGTTGGCGAGTGAATCGCGGCTGGCGGCACGGTCGATCGGTGTCCCCGTGAGGATCCGCTTGACCGGCACCTCGAGCACCTTGCCCGAAAGCGTTCGCGGGACCTCCGCGATCGCATGGACCTCGTTCGGCACGTGGCGCGGCGAGCAGTCACGGCGGATGCGCGCCGCGAGGTCGCTGCTCAGCTGCTCGTCGAGCTCGGTGCCCTCGCGCAAGACCACGAACAGCTGCATCCAGCCGTCCGTACCTTCGCGCGGGACATCGACGACCAGCGCGTCGACGACTGCGTCGAGTGAGAGCACGGCGCTGTAGATCTCGCTCGTCCCCATCCGCACCCCACCCCGGTTGATCGTCGAGTCCGAGCGGCCGTAGATGATCGCGCTGCCCCGCTCGGTGATCTCGATCCAGTCGCCGTGGCGCCAGATGCCGGGAAACATCTCGAAGTAGCTCTCGCGGTAGCGCTCGCCGTCGGGGTCGTTCCAGAAAAAGATCGGCATCGAGGGCATCGGCTCGGTGATCACGAGCTCTCCGACCTCGCCGAGCAGCGGGTCGCCCTGCTCGCTCCAGGCTTCCACTGCGCAACCAAGTGAGCGGGCCTGCAACTCACCCTCGTGGACCGGGAGGGTCGGAACGCCGCCGACGAACGCCGTGCAGACGTCGGTGCCGCCGCTGGTGCTGAACAGCCAGGTGTCCGAGCCGATCTGTTCATAGATCCACTGGAACCCCTCCGGGGCGAGCGGCGAGCCGGTCGAGCCGACGGCCCGCAGCGCCGAAAGGTCACGGCCACGCCCCGGCTCGACCTGCCCCTTCATGCAGCTAGCGATGAAGGCGGCGCTCGTGCCGAAGGTGGTGACGCCGGCCTGCTCGGCGAGATCCCACAGAGCGTCGAGGCTCGGATGTCCGGGATTGCCGTCGTACAGAACGATCGAAGCGGGGGTCAGCAGCACGCCGACCAGGAAGTTCCACATCATCCAGCCGGTCGTGGTGAACCAGAAGACGCGGTCACCCGCCTGGGCGTCGAGGTGGAGGTGCATCTTCTTGAGGTGCTCGAGCAGGATCCCGCCCTGGCCGTGGACGATCGGCTTGGGCAGACCTGTCGTGCCCGACGAGTAGAGGACCCAGAGCGGATGGTCGAAGGCCAGCTGGGAGAACTCGAGCGGCTCCTCGATGGCGATCAGCTGCTGCCAGCCGATCGCGCCATCGATCGGGCCGGCGCCGAGGTAGTCGATTAACACGAGATGCTCCACCGACGGCATCTCCGCGCGCAGCGCTTCTACGAGGGCGCGCCGGTCGAAGTCGCGGCCTCCGTAGCGGTATCCGTCGACCGTGATCAGCACCTTGGGTTCGATCTGGGTGAACCGATCGGCGACGCTGCGCGCGCCGAAGTCCGGTGAGCAGCTCGACCAGATCGCCCCGATCGAAGCGCAGGCCAGGAACGCGACGATCGCCTCAGGGATGTTCGGCACATAGGCCACGACCCGATCGCCCTCCTCGACGCCGAGGCGACGCAACCCGGCGGCGGCGCGCGCAGTCGATTCGTGCAGCTCCGCCCAGCTCAGCTCGGCGAGCGGGCGCAGCTCCGAGGCGTGGTGGATGGCGGTGGCGGCGGGATCCTTGCCCGTGAAGATGTGCTCGGCGTAGCTGAGCCGAGCGTCGGGGAACCATTTCGCTCCGGGCATCGCGCGCGACCCGAGTACGGCGGACGGCGGCGAATCGAACCGCACGTCGAAGAACTCGCAGACGGCAGACCAGAATCGCTCGAGGTCATCGACGGAGGCTTGCCAGAGTGGTCCGTAGTCCTCGGGCAGACCTTGGGAACGTGCGAAGCGGGTAATTGTTGCTCGCTCGATCCGCTCGGCCGACGGAGTCCAGAGTGGCTCAGGCATCTCGGATCGCATCCAATCAGGTGCCCGGCGCTGCAGAGGCCGCGAGCCGCGGCCCGACCTCCGTGTCGATGCGCTCGATCAGCGCGGCGGCGAGCCGCTCGGAGCGCTCGAGCGTCCGGCCGTCGATGGCCTCCGCGAGGTCGCTGACCAGGTGGCGGTGGGGGTTGCGACCGCGCTCATCGATCGCAGTCAGGGTGAGGGCGGGGTAGCCCCGC
>JACCVG010000150.1 GCA_013698335.1 Thermoleophilaceae bacterium | reverse complement strand
GTCGAGGTCGAGGACCGTGCCGACGAGCTCGCGATGCTCGCCGTTCAAGGTCCAGCGGCGCGCGCGCTGCTCGCCACGCTCGCGGGCGGCGAGCTGCCGGGCCGCATGCGGACCTCGACCGTCGAGGTCGCCGGCGCGTCGGCGCTCGTCTGTGGCACGGGCTACACGGGCGAGGACGGGGTCGAGTTGATCCTGGCGAGGAACGACATCGTCGCGGTCTGGGACGCGCTCACCGCGGCGGGCGCGACACCAGTCGGTCTCGGCGCCCGCGACACCCTCCGGCTCGAGGCGTGCTTTCACCTCTATGGAAACGATCTCTCGGAGCAGCGCGATCCGATCGGGGCCGGCCTCGCCTGGTGCTGCAAGCTCGAGACTGGATTCATCGGCTCGGGTGTGCTCGAGACGGTCGCGGTCGAGCAGCGGCTCGTCCCGTTCGCCTTCACCGGCCCCGGGATTCCGCGCAGCGGCAACCCGGTCCTGGTCGGTGGCGCGAGTGCCGGCGAGGTGACCAGCGGGGGCTACTCGCCATGTCTCGGGATCGGGATCGGGATGGCCTATGTTCCGACTGCAATCGCTGAGCCGGGGACCGCGATCGAGGTCGAGGTCCGCGGCAAGCTACGCTCGGCGGAGACGCGTCGTAAGCCCCTGTACGAGAAGGAGAGTTGAGCGGTGGCCGACGAGAACTATCCCGACGGACTGCTGTACCACCCCGAGCACGACTGGGCCCGGATCGAGGGCGAAGAGGCGACGCTCGGCATCACCTGGTTCGCGCAGGACGCGCTCGGCGAGGTCGTCTTCTTCGACCCGCCCGCAGTCGGGTCCACTTTGACGGCGAACGAGTCCTACGCCGAGGTCGAGTCGGTCAAGGCCGTCTCGGACGTCTATGCGCCGCTCTCGGGCGAGGTGATCGCCGTCAACGACGACCTCTCGGGCTCGCCCGAGCGAATCAACGACGACCCCTACGGCGAAGGCTGGCTCGTGCGGATCAAGACGGCCGAGGCCTCCGAGCGCGACTCGCTGCTCGACGTCGCGGCGTACCGCGAGCTGCTCGGCCGCTGAGTGACCCGCTACACCTCCGCCACCGACGAGGACCGCCGCGAGATGCTCGCGCGGATCGGCGCCGGCTCGATCGAGGAGCTGTTCGCGGAGATCCCGGCCTCAATGCGGCTCGATCGGCCGCTCGCGCTACCGGACGGCCGCTCCGAACAGGAGGTCTTCGACCACCTCGGCCAGCTCGCGGACCGCAACCGCCATACCGATCGCGAGGTCACCTTCCTCGGGGCCGGGATGTACGACCACTACGTGCCGGCGCTGATCGACTCGATCCTGTCGCGCTCGGAGTTCCTCACCCCTTACACCCCGTATCAGCCCGAGATCTCGCAAGGTGGGCTGCAGGTGATGTTCGAGTTTCAGACCGCGATCTCCGAACTGACCGGCCTGCCGATCTCGAACGCTTCGCTGTACGAGGGCCCTTCGTCGCTGCCGGCGGCCGGCTATCTGGCGATCCAGGAGAACGCGCGCTCGCGGTTCGTCGTGTCGCGCGGAGTCCATCCCCACGCGCGAGAGACGCTCGAGACCTACGCGCGCGGTTTCGGGGCGACCGTCGTCGAGGCGCCGCTCGACGAGCACGGAACGACCGATCCGGAGCAGCTCTCGCGCCTCGTTGACGATCAGACGGCCGCCGTCTTCCTCCAGCAACCGAACTTTCTCGGCACCGTCGAACAGATGGGCGATCTCTCCGAGCGCGCCAAGCGGACTGGGGCGCTGCTGGTCTGCGCGGTTGATCCGCTGACGCTGGGGGTGCTGCGCCCGCCCGGCGACTTCGGCGTCGATGTCTGCATCGGCGAGGGGCAGACGCTCGGCAACCGACTCGACTTCGGCGGCCCCTCGTTCGGCTTCTTTGCGGCCGCCGAGCGGTACATCCGCAAGATGCCCGGCCGGATCGCCGGTGAGACCGTCGACGCCGACGGTCGGCGTGGCTTTGTGCTGACGTTGCAGACGCGCGAGCAGCACATCCGCAGGGAGAAGGCGACGCACAACATCTGCACCGCGCAGGCGCTGAACGCGCTCGCGGGCGTGATCTACCTCTCCTGGCTCGGCCGTCGCGGACTTGTCGAGCTCGGCGAGCTGATGGTGCGTCGCACGGCCTACGCGCGCGAGGCGCTCGGCGGGCTCGCTGCGATCAACCCCGGTCCGGTGGTGCGGGAGTTCGCGGTCCGCGTGCCGGATCTCGACGGTCTCATCGTGCGGGCGCGGGCCGCCGGCGTCAATCCCGGTTATCGGCTGGGCCGCGACTACCCGGAGTTCGGAGACGGCTTGCTAGTTGCGATCACCGAACGGCGCACGCGCGAACAGATCGATCAGCTCGCCGAGCTCGTCGGTGCCTCCGCGCGTGAGCAGGCGAGCGTCTGATGAGCACGCGACTGATTCCCGAGCCCGCCGAGGCCGTCACGATTTTCGAACGGTCCAAGCCCGGGCGGCGCGCGTTCACTCCACCGCCGACCGACGTTCCCGAGGTCGCGATCGAGGAGCTGCTGCCGGCCGAGTTGATCCGCCGAGAGCCGCCGCGGCTGCCGGAGATCGCCGAGCCCGAAATCGTCCGCCACTACAACAACCTCTCGAAGAAGAACTTCGACCTGGACACCGGCTTCTATCCGCTCGGTTCGTGCACGATGAAGCACAACCCCAAGCTCAACGAGCGGGTCGCGGCTCTGCCGGGCCACGCCAAGCTTCATCCGCTGCAGGAGCCCGCGTACGCCCAGGGTGCGCTCGAGCTGATGTGGCGGCTGCAGGGCGCCCTCGCCGAGGTGTCCGGCCTGCCGCACGTCTCGCTGCAGCCGAGCGCCGGCTCCCACGGCGAGCTCGCGGGGCTGCTGCTGACCCGCGCCTACCACGAGGACCGTGGCGAGCAGCGGACCAAGGTGCTGACCCCCGATACCGCGCACGGGACCAACCCCGCGACCGTCGTGATGGCGGGCTATGAGGTAGTCAAGGTCGGCACCGCTCCCGATGGTGGGATCGATCTCGAGGACCTCGAGCGCAAGGCGACGCCAGACGTCGCCTGCCTGATGCTGACCAACCCCAACACACTCGGTCTGTTCGATCTCAACATCGAGCGGATTGCCGAGATTGTGCACGCGATCGGCGCGACGCTTTACTACGACGGGGCGAACCTCAACGCCGTGATGGGCATCTCGCGGCCCGGCGACATGGGCTTCGACATCGTCCACTTCAACCTCCACAAGTCCTTCACCCAGCCGCACGGCGGGGGCGGCCCGGGAGCAGGCCCGATCGCTGTCTCGGAGCGGATCGAGCCCTACCTACCGACGCCTCAGGTGGTGCAGCGCCCGCCAGACAACGGTGACGGGCCCGTGTATGACCTCGACTTCGATCGGCCATCCTCGATTGGGCGCCTGCGTGGGTTCCAAGGTAACTACGGCGTCTTCGTGCGCTCCTACGCCTACATCTGCTCCGTCGGCGGCGACGGTCTGCGCGAGGTTTCGGAGACGGCCGTGCTCAACGCCAACTACCTCAAGGCGTTGCTCGCCGACGACGGGATCGGGGAGTATCTGCCGGTCGCCTTCGATCGCATGTGCATGCACGAGTTCGTCCTCTCCGGCTCTGGTGCGCGCGAGGCGCTCGGGATCAGGACGCTCGACATCGCCAAGCGGCTGCTCGACCACCGCGTCCATCCACCGACCGTCTACTTTCCGCTGCTGGTCGACGAAGCGCTGATGATCGAGCCGACCGAGACCGAGACCAAGGAGACGCTCGACCGGTTCGCGGAGATCATGCGCGAGCTGCTCGCCGAGGCCGCCGAGGACCCGGAGATCGCCCGCAACGCCCCTTACTCGACGCCGGTTCGCCGGCTGGACGAGGCCGGCGCCGCGCGGCGGCCGGTCGTGCGTCAGCCGCTGCCAGAGTAGGCAATGCGGATCTTCAGCGGAATTCAGCCGACGGGCCGCAAGCACCTCGGCAACTACCTCGGCGCGATTCGCCAGTACGTCGAGGGGCAGGAGCGCGGCGAAGGGATCTACTGCGTTGTCGACCTGCACGCGATCACCGTCGCCTACGACGTCGTGGAGCTCCGCGCCCGCGTTCTCGACACGACCGCGATGCTGCTCGCGGCGGGCCTCGACCCGGCCCGTTGCACCCTGTTCCGGCAGTCCGATGTGCGCGAGCACACGGAGCTCTGCTGGCTCCTGGCGTCGGTCACCGCCCACGGCGACCTCAACCGGATGACCCAGTTCAAGGAGAAGTCGGCTCGGCAGCGGGAGCTGATCTCGGCCGGGCTGTTCCTCTACCCGGTCCTACAGGCCGCCGACATCCTCGCCTACCAGACCGATGAGGTCCCGGTCGGCGATGACCAGCGCCAGCACATCGAGCTGACCCGCGACATCGCGCAGCGCTTCAACGAGCGGTTCGGCGAGACGTTCAAGGTTCCGGTCCACCGAATTCCCGAGGTCGGCGCGCGGATCATGGACCTCCAGGATCCGACCCAGAAGATGTCGACGACCGCCGGCAGCGAGGCGGGGCTCGTGTTCGTCACCGACGAGCCGGGTGCGATCGTCCAGAAGCTGCGCAGCGCCGTCACCGACTCGGGCGGCGAGGTCGTCTGCGGGCCCGACAAGCCGGGAATAACGAATTTGATCGAGATTCTTGCCGTTGTCAGAAGCTCGAAGGTCGACGAGGTCGAGGCGTCGTTCGCGGGTGGCGGTTACGGGGACTTCAAGCAGGCCGTCGCCGACGAGCTCGTCGAGTACCTGGGTCCGGTGCGCGAGCGCTACGTGGAACTGCGCGGCGACGAGCGTGCGCTCGAAGGCGTGCTCGCCGAGGGGGCCGATCGCGCGCGGGCGATCGCCGCCGCCACGCTCGCCACGGTGCGCGAGCGGATGGGCGTGGGCGCCACTTAGCCCTCCGCTGGTTCGGCGCCGTGGAAGATCCGGGTGCGGAGCACGACGAACACGAACACCGTCACCAGCGAGACCGCTATCAGGTAGGCGACCTGTCCGGACGTTTGAAAGGCGCTCTGCAACGCCGCGGTCCCGAGCGCTGTCGCGGCGTATTGGAAACAGGCGAACAGCGCGTAGCGCGCAACCTGGTGCGAGCCTGAGATCGCGAAGCTCTCGACGTGGGCGAAGACGAAGAACCGCTGTGCGAAGAAGTGGACGCCGATCGCGCACGAGAAGCCGATCACCAGCGCCAGTTGGACCGGCAGCCCGACCGGCCCGCTGAGCAGCAGCGTGAGCAGGACGTAGAAGACGAACACGGAGCCTCCGGCGACCAGGTAGCGGAGCAGCTGGTGGTGAGTCTCGCCGGAGCGCAGCAGCTCATGCGCGCGCTCGCGACCCGGGGTGCTCGGGCGCTGGTCCATTGGGCTAGGCGACGGTACCAGCGCGGTTGAATGCGCCGGGCGGTGTCCCCGCCGAGCCAGGCCGTACCCTGCTGACGTGCAACTCGGCGCGCTCGATCTCGATCTCGACGTCTTCCAGGGGCCATTCGACCTGCTGACGACGCTCGTCCTGCGCGAGGAGATCGATCTGCTCGAGGTCGACCTCGCCGACGTCGTGCTCGCCTACCTCGCCGACCTCGAGCGCCGCGGGGAGATCGATCTCGAGGCGACGACGGAGTTCCTCGTGTTGATCGCCGCTCTGCTGGAGCTCAAGTCGCGGATGATGCTTCCGAGCGAGGAGGACGAGCAACCCGAGCTCGATCAGGCCGAGGCGGCCGAGGAGCTGCTCGCGCGGATGCTCGAGTACAGCCGCTATCGCTCCGCCGGACTCGCTCTTATCGATCGGCTGGCCGCCGAAGAGGGGCACCGGTTCCGCGTGGCGCCGCTCCCGATCGATTTACGACGGGTGACCCTCGACGCCGCCACGAAGGCATATGAGCCGATCATCCTGGCGGCCGCGATCGGTGAGCTGCTTCGCGTTCCGCCGCAACTCGATCTCAGCCACGTCGCGCGGGCGCGGATCACGCTCGACCAGCGCTTGTCCCATCTGCGCGGCCTGCTGGCCGCGCGCGGCTCGTTCGACTTCGACGACGCGGTCCTCGGTGCCGATCGCGTCACGGAGGCGGTCACGATCTTCGCCCTGCTGGAGCTCTATAAGGCGGGCGAGGCGCGGTGGAGCCAGACTGGGCCGTTCGAGCCGATCCGGGTCAGCGCCGCCGGCGGTGCACCGTGAGCGACTTCTCGCTGAGCGCACAGATCGAGGCGCTCCTGTTCCTCTCGCCGGATTCCGTGCCGGCCGAGGATCTGGCCCTCGCTTGCGAAGCGTCCGCCGAGGAAGTCGCCGACGCGCTCGTCGAGCTCGGACGCGGCCTCGCCGACGGCGCTCGCGGCCTCGTCCTGCGCGAGGTAGGCGGTGGTTGGGCACTGGCGACCGATCCGCGCGCCGAGGACAGCGCGCGCCGGCTGCTGGCCAAGCCGCGGACCTCGCCGCTCAGCCAGGCTCAATCGGAGTGTCTCGCGATCGTCGCCTACCTGCAGCCGGTCTCGCGTCCGGAGGTCGCTCGAATCCGCGGAGCCTCATCCGAGTCAGCCGTCGGCACCCTGCTCGCACGCGGCTTGATCGAAGAGGCCGGGCGATCCCAGTTCGGCGCCGTGCTCTACCGGACTTCAGAGCTCTTTGAGCGACTGTTCGGGCTCGCGGGCCTCGGCGAGCTGCCCGAGATCGTGGCCTTCGATCCGAGCCCCGAGGAGGAAGCCGGCCTGCGTCAGCGGTTGCTGAGAGCCGGCGAGCAGCGAGTCCCAGGCTGACACAATGATGCGGTCGGCCGCGGGGCCGCGAAAGCCATGACCGCCCTTCGCTCGATACTCATCGGCGCCGCTGCCGGGTCGATCCTCCTGGTCGCCTCTCCGGCCATCGCCGCCGATCCTCACAGCGGTCTGGCCGATGAGGTCGACGCTCCGGTCGCCGAGCTCGAGCCCGAGTCCTCGCGACGCAGTCTGGGTGTCACTTTCGATCGCTACCGGCAGGAGGTCGACGGTGTGCCGGTCCTCGACTCCGAGGTCCTCGTGGTCGAGCCCGCCGGCGAGCGACCCCGGGTCGTGGCGGATCGGACGAGGCGCGCGGTCCAACCGGCGCGCGAGGCCACCGTGTCGCGCCGGCGAGCGGTCGCGATCGCGCACGAGGCGATCGGCATGCGCGCCGAACGCGCCCCGACGCAAGCCGGCACCGGGATCGATGCCCGCGGCGGCCGTGACCGGCTCGTCTGGGAGGTCCTGGTCCCCTCACAGCGTCCGCTCGGGGATTTCCGAGTGCTGGTCGGGGCGTGGTCGGGCGAGGTCCTCTCGACCCGCAACCTCGCGGTTTCCGTACGCGGCCGGGCGCGGCTGTTCGTCCCCAACCCGATTGTCGAGAACTTCGGTGTGAGAGACGGGCTCGCCGATGCCCGCGACGCGGATTCAGCGAAGCTAACCGCTCTGCGGTCATCCGTCGTGCTGTCCCGGCTGCGCGGCGGCAGCAAGTGCTTGGAGGGCACCTTCGCGGTGGTTCAGGTGCGGGCCCGGAAGGTCTGTTCCAGATCACGTGACTGGCGGTCGCTGACTCGCAGCGACGCCGAGTTCGAGGGCGTCATGAGCTACTTCCACATCGATCGAGCGGCGGCCTACATCCGCTCGCTCGGCATCGGCGATGCGACCCCCAGGCGGCTCCGCGTCATCGCCAACGGCATATCGGACGACAACTCGTTCTTCCTGCCGATCGATCGCTCGATCACCTTCGGGAGCGGCGGAGTCGACGACGCCGAGGACGGCGACGTGATCGTCCATGAGTACGGACACGCGGTGCAGGACGCTCAGGGTGCGGACTTCCGCGACCGAGAAGAGGGCAAGGCGATCGGTGAGGGGTTCGGCGACTATCTCGCGGCGGCGATGACCGCGGAGACCCCGGGGACCAGCGGCGAGGACGCTGCGTGCGTGTTCGACTGGGACACCCTGTCGCTCGGCCTGCCTTGCCTGCGGCGCACCGACCTCGGCGGCGACCTCGTGTCGCTCGACCCCGCCTGCCGCGCAGATTTTCACTGCGTCGGCCAGCTCTGGTCGAGCGCGTTGTGGCGATTGCGAGGCCTGTTCGCAGATGACGGCTCGGGCAAGTCGGTGATGGACCGAGTGGTGCTGCAGTCCAACTTCGCACTGCCGACCGGGGCCGGGTTGCGGGCCGCGGCCGAGGCGCTGCTCGGTGCCGACGAGCAGCTCTACGACGGTCTCCATCGCGCCGAGATCGAAGCCGAGTTGACCGCCCGCGGCTTCTTGTAGTCAGGCGCGCGCCGCGAGCTGACCGCAGGCGGCGTCGATGTCGCGGCCGCGCGTCAGCCTGATCGTCGCCCGTAGGCCGCGCTCCTCGAGCGCCTCCTTGAAGGCGGCGATCGCCGTGCGGCTCGAGCCCCCGAACGCCGAATCGGTCGGGTTGTAGGGGATCAGGTTGACTTTGAACAGCTCGCGCGGGATCAGCGTCTCGGCGAGCTCGACTGCTTGCTCGTAGCGATCATTGACGCCGGCGAGCATCAGGTACTCGACGAACACCGGCAGGTTGCGCCGTGCCGACCACTCGCGACATGCATCGAGCACGTCCGCGAGCGGGTAGCGCTCGTTGACCGGCATCAGCTCCGAACGTAGGGACTCCTCGGCTGCGTGCAGCGAGAGTGCCAGTCGGACGCGCGGCCCCTCGGTCGCCAGCCGCTCGATGCCGGGGATCCAGCCGACCGTCGAGATCGCCGTGTTCGAGGTCGCGACCCCGATGTCGGGCAGCCGCTCACAGCTCGCAAGCACCGCGTCGAGGTTGAGCAGCGGCTCGCCCATCCCCATGAACACGACGTGATTGAGCGCCTCCTTGCGACGGAAATGGAGCGCTTGGTCGAGGATCTCCGAGCTCGTCAGGTTGCGGCCGAAGCGCATCGCACCGGTTGCGCAGAAGGTGCACGTCAGGGGACAGCCCGACTGGCTCGAGAGGCAGAGCGAGCGGCGACCGTCGTGGTAGCGCATCAGCACCGCCTCGATCGGGCGCCCGTCGCCGGTCTGGAAGAGCGCCTTTTCGGTCCCGTCGCGGGCGAGCGCCTCGCGCTCGACGGCAAGGACCGAGAGCGGCACCTCGGCGGACAGCCGGTCGCGCAGAGTGGCCGGCAGATCGGTCATGAGCTCGTAGGAATCGGCGCCCGAAGCGAGCCAGCGCCAGACCTGACCGAGGCGGAAGCCGGGCTCGCCGGCGTCCTCGAGGGTGCGCGCCAGGAGCGCGAGATCTGCCATCGCCCGAGTGTGGCAGCCTGGCGCGATGCGTCTCGCAAAGTTCCTCGCGCACGCCGGGGTGGCCTCGCGCAGATCCGCTGAGCAGATGATCGCGGCCGGACGGGTCAGCATCGGTGGGGCGGTCGTGACCGATCCCGCGCGCGATGTCGACCGGGCGAGCGGTGTGACAGTCGACGGTGAGCCGATCGCTCCCGAAGAGCGCCAGGTTTTCGTACTCAACAAGCCGGCAGGCGTCGTGTCGACGGCAAAGGACACCCACCGGCGTCCGACAGTCGTCGCGATGGTCGAATCGGCGAACCGCCTCTATCCGGTTGGGCGGCTCGACGCCGAGACGACCGGTCTGATCCTCCTGACCAACGACGGGGAGCTCGCCGATCGGCTGACCCATCCCCGCTACGGGGTCGAGAAGGGCTATCACGCGCGGGTCGCGCCGGCGCCCGTCTCGAAGGGGGATCTTCGGCGGTTGCGGCAGGGCATCGAGCTCGAGGACGGGCGAACCGCACCGGCCTCGGTGCGCCAGCTCGAGCCCGGGAGACTCGAGATCTGGCTCGGCGAGGGCCGCAAGCGGCAGGTGCGCCGGATGTGCGAGGCGATCGGCCACCGGGTCGTCGAGCTCGAGCGGTTCGCGTTTGGCCCGCTACGGCTCGACCGGCTCGCGGCTGGCGGCGAGCGATTGCCGCCCGGGAGCTGGAGAGAACTCACCGCCGCGGAGGTCGAGCAGCTGCGCAAGGTGGGAGAATCGTCGTGATGAGTGTTCCCCGCATAGTCGCCCTCCGCGGCGCGATCTCGGTCGCGGTCAACGAGGCCGACGAGATTCTCGACGCGACCGAAGAGCTCGTGCGCGAGCTGATGGCGCGCAACCGCCTCGAGCCCGACGACGTCGTCAGCGCGATCTTCACCGCGACCAGCGACCTCGATGCCGAATTCCCTGCGGTCGCGGCGCGTCGGATCGGGCTCGATGGCGTCTCGTTGCTCTGCGCGCGCGAGCTTTCCGTGCCGGGCGCGATGCCACGCGTGATCAGGATCCTGATGCACTGCTACCCGCCCGAGGGGTCGGAGACCCGGCACGTGTACCTGCGGGAGGCGGCAGCGCTCCGCCGTGACCTCGGGGCGGCTCAGTAATGGGCCTTGAGCTCAATGCCCGCGTCGCGGCGATCCCGATCTATCCGGCGGCTGAGAGCTACGCCTACGACGGGGAGATCGTCAAGCTGGCCTCCAACGAATCCCCGTGGGCACCACACCCGGCCGTGCTCGAGACGATCGCCGGACGCCTGGATCGGCTCAACCGCTACCCCGACCCCGACAAGACCGCGCTACGCAAGGCGATAGCCGACCGTCACGGGCTCGCGCCTGAGCAAATCGCGATCGGCAACGGGTCGTGCGAGCTGCTGCTCACCGCGGGCGAGGCGATGCTCGAGCCCGGCGCCGAGATCGTCTACGCCTGGCCGTCATTCTCGATCTACCCGCACCTGGCCGCGATGACCGGTGCGCGTGCGATCGAGGTGCCGCTGGGCGAAGGGGGCTTCCACGATCTCGACGCGATGGCTGCCGAGGTCACCTCGGCGACGCGGATCGTTCTCGTCTGCAACCCGAACAACCCGACCGCGACGGCGCTCCCGGTCGAGGCGATCGACGCGTTCGTCGGCTCGTTGCCGCGCCACGTGTCCGTGATCCTCGACGAGGCCTACGTCGAGTTCTCGACCCTGCAGGATCCGGACGACTCGATCGGGTTGCTCGCCAAGCACCGCAACCTGGTCCTGCTGCGCACCTTCTCGAAGGTCTACGGGCTCTGTGGACTGCGCGTCGGCTACTCACTCGGACCCGAGGACTTCCGGCACGCCGTCGACCGGGTCCGGCAGCCGTTCTCGGTCAACCTGCTCGCCCTCGCGGCCGCCGAGGAAGCGCTCGTCCACCAGGACGAAGTCGCGCGGCGCGTCGAGCGAACCGCGATCGAGCGTCTGCACGTTCAGGAGGAGCTGACCGCGCGCGGGTTCGGGGTCAGCGAGAGCCAGGCGAACTTCTCCTGGGTATCGCTCGGCGATCACGACGAGGACGCGCTCGTGGCTGCGCTGTCCGAACGCGGCGTGATCGTGCGCGCCGGCGCTGCCCTCGGCCGTCGTGGATTCCTGCGCGTGACCTACGGGACCCGGCCGCAGAACGACCGCTTTCTGGCTGCTCTGGACGAAGCGACCGCTCGGTAGAGTCGCGCGGTGGGATTCGCCCCGGGGGAACCGGTGGAATGGCGTCGTGCACGGCGGACGGCGCTCGTGCTCGGCCTGCTCGTGGTCACCACCGGTGCGATCGATTCCGACGCCGATCGCCGGGACCGTGAACGGCCGCCGGTGGAGGCGCTCGGCTCGCTGCCCTGCCCGGCCGACCCCTTCTACTTCCGTTCCGAGGTCGGTTACGACGACACCACCCTGGCTGAGGCGTTCAGGGGTCGCTACGCGGTCTACAAGGACCTCGGCCCCGACGTTCTCACGGTCCCGATCGACTGGCGCGCTGATCCCTACGGCGACCAGGACTGGCGCTCGAGCCTCCATTCGCTCGAATGGATCGACCAACTGCTGGCGATCCATCGCGGTAAGGCAGCGAACATCGCGGGCAAGCCAGATCGCCGCAGGGTCCTGATCAGAGCTCGCCGGATAGTCGTCGACTGGATTCGCCAGAACCCGCTCCGTGGCCGGAACGTCGACCGGCGCGCGTGGGTCAACAAGGTGGCCGGGGAGCGCGCGGGCTACATCGCCTACGTACTGCGCGAGGCGCGCTGCGAAGGGCTGATCTCCGACGGGGATGCCCGTCTGTTGCTCGATTCCCTGCTCGTCCATGCGCGCTTCCTCGACCGCGACCGGACGGCCAACAACCACGGGCTGTTCGCCGCCTACGGACTCGCGCTGATCGGCCGCGAGCTGCCCTTCGTGGGTGAGCTCGACCGGCTCGCCGACCGCGCGGTGAGCCGCTTCGAGCGTGTGCTCTCCGATCGGATCGAATCCGACGAGGGGATGTGGCTCGAGCACTCTTCGACCTATCAGCTGCTCGTCCTGGAACTCGTGCGAAAGATGGCTCGGATCGCCGATCGGCCGCCGCTGGAGCGGCTTGCCGAACGGATGGATCAGGCAGCCGCCTGGTTCGTCACGCCCGCTGGGTCGCTTGTGCAGTTCGGCGACACCTACCGTTCGATCCCGCCGCCGCGGATCCAGGCCGAGGCCGCCGTTCAGGACGGCCTGCGCGCGTTCGCAGATAGCGGTTACGCGTTCGTCAAGGATCGCTCGAGCCGTGGCTATCTCGGCGTCACGGCCACCTACTTCAGTCGCACGCATAAGCACGCCGACGATCTCAGCTTCGACCTCTTCGACGACGGACGGCGGATCGTCTCCGACACCGGTCGGTTCAGTAAGACCGGCCTGCAGGGGTTCTCGCGCTCAGCCCAGGCACACAGCACGCTGACCGTCGACGGGCTCGACTTCGGCTCGACCGACCGCGACCCGTACGGCAGCGGGATCATCGCCGCCGGGGTCGGTGACGGCTGGTTTGCGATCCGCTCTCGAAACCCTCGCCTCCGCGTCCAGGGGGTTGAGCACGAGCGGCTGTTCCTGTACCGGCCTCTGGACGCCCTGATCGTGCTCGATTCACTCGCTGCGGATCGAGAGCACCGCTACGAGCGTCGGATCCAGCTCGAGCCGGGAATCGAGGTCGAGCCCATCGAGGACGCGCTTCGCTTGACCGCCCCCGGGTTCGCCGGCACCCTGTCGGAGGCCTCTTCCGCCGGGCCGGCCGACGTGGCGGTTCGGCGCGGTGAGCAGAACCCGACGGCGGGGTTTTTGTTCCCGGAGTTTCGCCAGGAGGTTGCGCGCTCGACCGTCACGTTCGGCTCCACGGCGGCCGATGCGGTGCTCGTGATGACGATCGATCTGGGCGGCGGCGCACAGACGGCGCGGCCGGTTGACGGCCGGGACGACGCCGTCCTCCTGGACCACGCCGATCGCGCCGACCAGCTGCTGTCGGTGTCGGGGGGCGGCCGCTCGCTCGAGGTCGAGATCGCCGATTGAACGCGGTCGCCCGTTCGACCGGCGATCGTCGACGTGGTACAAACAAGATCTGATGAGTCTCTCGGGCACGTCCAGTAATGACACGCGCGGCGCCTCGGCCGCCGCAGGACGTCCCTATTCGTGCTGGCGATTTACTTAGGCGTCCGGCTCGCGGCTGTCTTCAGGACGGCCCACCCAAGCCCTCGCCGGGCGCCCTCATAGCGGCTCTAGACGGCCACGCGGCCCGTCACGGTTTCAGATACTCGAAAGGCTCAGATCCAGATGATGATCGTCAACAGGACAACAGGAGAAGAGGGCGGGGGATCCCCGCGCGATCGCGATCGCTCCGGCGCCGCGGTTCCTGATCCCAGCGACCACGTCCGCGACCAGCGGATCGAGCGCGCGGTGCCACTGGCCACGCCGCTGGAGATGTTCCGTGAGCTGCCGCTCGAGGAAGCCCACATCGAGGTCGTTCTACGCGGACGCTCAGAGGTCGCGGCGATCCTGGGCGGGACCGATGACCGACTGCTCGTGGTCGTCGGTCCGTGCAGCGTCCACGACGTCGAGGCAGCGCGCGAATACGCCCAGCGGCTCGCCTCCGCGGCGGCTGAGCTGAGCGCCGACTTGCGGATCGTGATGCGGGTCTACTTCGAGAAGCCGCGCACCACGACCGGTTGGAAGGGGCTGATCAACGACCCCCACCTGGACGGCTCGGGCGACGTGAACGCCGGACTACGGCTCGCGCGGGGACTGTTGCTCGAGGTGCTCGAACTCGATCTGCCGGTCGGCTGTGAGTTCCTCGATCCGATCACGCCGCAGTACATCTCCGACACCGTTTCCTGGGGTGCGATCGGGGCCCGCACGACGGAGAGCCAGATCCACCGCCAGCTCGGGTCGGGCCTGTCGATGCCGGTCGGGTTCAAGAACCGGACCGATGGCAACGTCCAGGTGGCGGTCGATGCCGTGCGTGCCGCTGGGGTGTCGCATGCGTTCGCCGGTGTCGATGCCGCGGGAACTTCCGCGATCCTCTACACACGCGGCAATCCCGACTGTCACGTCATCCTGCGCGGCGGGCGAAACGCGCCCAACCACCGGGCGCCCGGTGTCGCGGACGCAATCGCCAAGCTCGAGGCGGCCGGCCTGCCCGGCCGGCTGATCGTCGACGCCTCGCACGACAACAGCGGCAAGGATCCGGAGCGACAGCCCCGCGTCGCCGCTGAGATCGGTGCGCAGGTCGCCGGGGGAGCCGCCGCGATCGCCGGCGTCATGCTCGAGTCCTTCCTGGTCGCCGGTAGCCAGGATCCGGCAGCTGAGGTGTTGACCTACGGTCAGTCGATCACCGACGGCTGCATCGACTGGGAGACGACGGTGGAGGTGCTCGGCGGGCTCGCCTCGGACGTGCGGAAGCGACGCAGCGGCTGATGCGGATCGCGATCCTGGGTGTCGGCCTGATCGGCGGTTCGATCGGACTTGCGGCGCGCGAGCGGCTGGACCCGGGCACCGAGGTGACGGGCTTCGATCCCGATGCCGACGGGCTCGCCGCCGCGCGAGACCGCGGCGCGATCGGGCGCACCGCCAGCTCGGTCGCCGAAGCGCTCGAGGGTGCCGAGGTCTGCTTCCTCTGCGCGCCCGTCGACCGGCTTCCCAAACTGCTGAACTCGGCGATCGAGCACGCCGCGAGTGACTGTGCGATCACCGACGTCGGATCGACCAAACGGGCGATCGCGGCCTCGACGGCTGACGAGCGGTTCGTCGGAGGACATCCGATCGCGGGTTCGGAGGGGACGGGTATCGGCCACGCCCGATCCGATCTGTTCGACGGGGCGGCGTGGTACCTGACGCCCGGTGAACAGGCTTCCGGGGTGCTCTATGAGCGGCTGCACCGCCTCGTCGCGGCGCTTGGAGCCCATCCGATCGCCATCGACCCCGAGAGCCACGACCGACTGCTGGCGACAGTCAGCCACGTACCGCACGTGTTCGCCAACGTGCTCGTCTCCCAGGCGGCTCGCACGCTGACCCAGGAGGACGAACCACTGCCCCGCATCGGCCCGAGCTTCCGCGACGCGACGCGGGTGGCCGGGGCCAACCCGTCGATCTGGAACGCGATCTACTCCTCCAACGCCGAGGCGATCGCCGCCGAGCTCGACGAGACGATCGAGCGACTGAGCGCCGTGGCGGGTGCGCTGCGCGCCGGCGACGAGCCGGCGATCGCCGCATGGGGCGAGCGCGCCCGTGAGGATCGCCGCCGCCTGCTCGAATCCGAGCTCGCCGGCGGGCCGCTCCACGAGCTCCGGGTCACGGTGCCCAACGAGCCCGGCATCGTCGCCCAGGTCGCGCTCGCGCTCGGCCGTGCGGGTGTCAACATCGCCGACATGACTCTCTCGCCCGCGGCCGACATGCGCTCCGGCGCGATCACGCTCTGGATCACCGGCGACCAAGCGGCGGCCCGGGGGTGGGAGCTGATCGCCGAACTCGGCTTCGCGGTCGCCGAGGCGAGCTGATGGCTGGCGTCCGTTTCGACCCAGTCGGTCCGCTGCGGGGCGCGATTACCCCGCCGCCCGATAAGTCGATCTCTCATCGCGCGGCGCTGTTCGGCGCGATGAGTGACGTCCCCGTGACGATCCACAACTACCTGATCGCCGACGACACGCTCTCGACGCTCGATGCGCTGCGCTCGCTCGGGGCGGGTGTCGACCAGCAGGCCGAGGGTCTCGTCATTCGCGGCGTCGGACTGCACCAGGCGATCGAGGCGACCGGTGGCAGCCTCTACGTCGGCAACGCCGGCACGCTCCTGCGGTTGCTGCCCGGCTGGCTCGCCGGCCAGGGGCGCGGGTTCTGGACGCTCGACGGTGATCAGTCGATCCAGCGCCGGCCCGTCGACCGGATTGTCGAGCCGCTGCGCGCGATGGGGGCGCGGATCGAGGCCCGCGACGATCGCCTCACCCCGCTTACCGTCCACGGCTCCCAGCTTCACGGCGCCGAGCACGTGCTGCCGGTCGCCAGCGCACAGGTCAAGTCCTGTCTGCTGATCGCCGGAATGCTCGCCGACGGCGAGACGACGATCACCGAGCCGAGTCGCAGTCGCGACCACACCGAACGGATCCTGAGGCGCGCACGGGTGCCGTTCGAGCGGTTCGGGGCGACCGTCAAGGTCCGCGAGGTCGACGAGCTCGAGCTCGAGGATCTCACTGTTCCGGGCGATCCGAGCTCCGCGGCGTTCCTGATCGCCGCGGCCTGCGTGGTGCCCTCCTCTCGGTTGCTCGTCGAGGGTGTCGGCCTCAACTGGACCCGGACGGGATTCCTTCGAATCGCCGCGCGCATGGGTGCCGTGATCGTCGGCGAGCTCGAGGAACCTCCGCAGACCGAGGCCGAGGTGCCCGAATCGGAGCCGATCGGCGACCTCGACGTAGCCGCTGCGGCGCTCGAGGGCACGGTCGTCGAGCCGGAGGAGATCCCGCTGGCGATCGATGAGCTGCCGCTGGTCGCGCTGCTCGGCGCCTGTGCGGAGGGGGAGACGATCGTGCGTGGGGCGGAGGAGCTGCGCTGGAAGGAGTCGGACCGGATCGCCGGGGTCGTCGAGGGGCTCGCGGGCCTAGGGGTCGATATCGAAGCGACCGACGACGGGTTCGCCGTGCGCGGCGGGACGATTCGCGGTGGCGTGATCGACTCACGCGGTGACCATCGCCTCGCGATGCTCGGCGCGATCGCGGGACTCGCCTCCAGCGAGGGGGTCGTGGTCGAGGGGATGGACGCGGCGACGGTCTCCTATCCCTCGTTCGCCGAAGACCTCGCGACGCTCGTCGCGTAGCCTCGACGGCATGGTCATCGCAATTGACGGACCGGCTGGTGCCGGGAAGAGCACGGTGGCGCGGGCGACCGCGGCGGCACTCGGCTTCACCTACCTCGATTCCGGGGCGATGTATCGAGCCGTGGCGCTCGCGGTGCTGGAGGGCGGCGGAGAGCCACCCGATTGCGCCGCCGCGCTCGAGATCGAGCTCGGCTCGCGGGTGCTCGCCTCGGGTCGCGACATATCGGTGGAGATACGAACCCCTGAGGTGACGGCGGCGGCATCGGGTGTCGCGACCGATCCGGCGGTTCGCGAGGCGCTGGTCGCCAAGCAGCGGGCGCTGATGACCCTCGGAGATTGGGTCGCGGAGGGACGCGACATCGGCACGGTGGTCGTCCCGGACGCGGGGTTGAAGGTCTTCCTGACGGCGAGTCCAGAGGCGCGAGCGCGCCGCCGGGCGCTCGAGCGCGGGGCCGACTGGGGCACGGTGCTGACCGAACAGACGCTTCGTGATCAGCAGGACCGCAGCCGCGAGCACTCCCCGCTGCGCCCGGCGGAGGACGCCGTCGAGCTCGATACGACCGACCGCTCGATCGAGGACGTCGTCGCCCAGATCGTCGCGCTCGTCGGCCGGCGACGCGCCGGCTGAGGCGGCAATGGCGCTGCCGAAGGTCGCGGTCGTGGGCTACCCCAACGTGGGGAAGTCGACGCTCGTCAACCGCCTCGCAGGCGGGCGCGAGACCGTCGTACATGAGGACGCCGGTGTAACGCGCGACCGCAAGGAACTCGAGGCCGACTGGAACGGCCGCCGCTTCCTGCTGATCGACACCGGCGGGGTGGACTCCGAGGACGGCCACGCGCTGGCCACCGAGGTGCAGGCCCAGGCGCGGCGCGCGATCGCCGAATCCGACCTGGCTGTCCTGGTGGTCGACGCCCGCACCGGAATTCGGCCGGGTGACGACGAACTCGCCCGCGAACTGCAACGGGCGCCGTTGCCGGTCTTGGTCGCGGCGAACAAGGTCGACGGAGCTTCGCTGATCCCGCAGGCGGCGGAGTTCATCGGGTTGGGGCTCGGTGAGCCGGTACCGGTCTCGGCGACGCAGGGCCTCGGCACCGGCGACCTGCTCGACGCGATCGTGGCGGGTCTCGGCGAGGAGCGGCCCGAGGGCCCCGATCCCGACGACGGGATGGTGCGCCTCGCGGTCATCGGGCGGCCGAACGTGGGTAAGTCCTCGCTCGTCAACCGGTTCCTCGGCGAGGAACGCGTGATCGTCTCCGATCTCGCCGGGACCACGCGCGACGCGATCGATACGCGGCTCGAGTTTGACGGTCGGGCCGTGTTGCTGGTCGACACCGCGGGTTTGCGCCGCCGCACGAAGGTCGCGGGCACCGTCGACTACTACGCGCAACTGCGCTCCGAGCAGGCGGCCGAGCGCGCCCACGTGGCGCTGGTCGTCTGCGACGCGAGTGAGGGAATCACCAGCGAGGATTTCCGGATCGCCGAGCTCGCGATGACGACAGGTTGCGCGACAGTGATGGTGCTCAACAAATGGGACATCGGCCAGACCGACATCGACGACGCCCGGGCGCGGGTCCAGACCAAGCTGCGTCTCCGTCCGCGCGTGCTCTCGGCCTCGGCGCTGACTGGGCGCAGCACCCGCCGGCTGCTCGAGGAGTCGATCCGGCTCGCCGACCGTGCGGCCGAGCGGATCCCCACGAGCGAACTCAACCGGTTCCTCTCCGACCTGCTCGCCAAGCGCGATCCGCCCGCCGTTCGCGGTCGGCGGCTGCGGATGTACTACATGACCCAGTACGAGACGCGTCCGCCGCGCTTCGCGATTCAGGTCTCGGACCGCTCGCGGATAGTGCGCGACTACGCGTTCTTCCTCGAGAACCGCCTCCGCGAGCGATTCGCGCTCGAGGGCGTCCCGCTCGTGATCGACTACCGAGGCCGCGACGACGGGCCGCGACGGTCGGGCGGCCGCGCGAGCGACTGACGGATCGCTACCCTACCCCGACCCGAACCAGCGGAAGGAATCGTGACCAGCACCCAGCTCTCAGAGAACGAGTACCTGTTCACCTCCGAGTCGGTCACCGAAGGCCACCCGGACAAGGTTTCCGACCGCATCTCCGACGGGGTCGTCGACGCGGTCATGGCGGCCGACGGCCCGGAGGGCCGCTGCGCCTGCGAGACGCTCGTCAACACCCGGCTCGTCGTCATGGCGGGTGAGATTCGCACAAATGCCGAGATCGATTTCGAGGCGATCGCCCGCGAAGCGATCCGCGAGATCGGCTACGTCGGTTTTGATCCGGACTTCGACGCGGACAGCGCCGAGGTCCTTGTGCGGATTGATCAGCAGTCGGCTGACATCGCGCAGGGTGTCGACGCCGCGCAGGAATCACGCGAGCAGGGCTCGGGCGACACCGACGACGTCGCGGGTGCGGGCGACCAGGGGATGATGTTCGGCTACGCGACCAACGAGACCGACTCGCTGATGCCGCTCCCGATCGACCTCGCCCACCGGCTGGCCGAGCGCCTCGCGAAGGTGCGCAAGGACGGCTCGCTCGACTACCTGCGACCGGACGGGAAGACCCAGGTCACGGTCCGCTACGAGAACGACCAACCGGTCGAGATCGAGCGAATCCTGATCTCCACCCAGCACGCCGACGGCGTCGATCGCGACGAGCGGATCCGCCCTGACCTGCTCGAGCAGGTCGTTTTCCCGATGCTTCCGGACGGTCTCTACGACGAGGCGAAGATTGCCGAGGGGTTTCTGATCAACCCGACCGGCCGGTTCGTGATCGGCGGACCGGTCGGTGACTGCGGCCTCACGGGTCGCAAGATCATCGTCGACACCTACGGCGGGATGGCCCGCCACGGTGGCGGGGCGTTCTCCGGCAAGGACCCCTCCAAGGTCGACCGCTCGGCTGCCTATGCCACACGGCACGTGGCCAAGAACGTCGTCGCGGCCGGTCTCGCTGAGCGATGCGAGGTCCAGGTCGCATACGCGATCGGGGTCGCTCATCCGGTGTCGATCATGGTCGAGACCTTTGGCACCGAGCGGATCCCACGCGTGCGGATCGACGAGCTGGTCAGCGAGCACTTCGATCTGCGGCCGGGAGCGTTCCGGGCCTATCTCGACCTCCATCGGCCGATCTACGCACCGACGGCGGCCTACGGCCATTTCGGTCGGGACGGCTTCTCGTGGGAGGCGCTCGATCGCGCGGATGCGCTGCGCGCGGCCGCGGAGCTCGAAGTCCCGGTCTAGCGGCTACTTAGAGCGGTTTCGGCCCGCCGCTGATGCCCGTCGCCTGGTCGACCCGCTCGACTACTTCTTCGGGCTCTGAGACGCCGGCGAAGATGAAGTTGTAGTCGTCGCCCGCGGCGGTGTCGAAGTCGACGTCGCCGACCTGCAGCATGCGCTGGAGCACCGATTGGGAGTAGTTGACGTTTTGCACCCGCTCCAGCCGCGTCTCCTGCACCTTCCGTGCGATCAGTCCGCGACGGATGTTGAGGCGCCGGTTGGTGACGGTATAGGTCGTCGCGTAGCGCTTGACGAACCCGACCGCGAGCACGAGGACCGCGATCGCCACCGCGATCAAGATCGCCTCGAAGATCTTCGCCCGCCCGCCGAGCAGCGCCGTTGCGCCCGCGAAGGCGGCGCCGATCGCGACCGCGACGAACTCGCCTTTGATGTAAAAGGCGAGCGTCGCGCGCCACGAGGGATGACCCTCGAAAATGATCTCCTCGCCGTGCTGCAGGTCGACCGCCATCGCGCGGCAGTTTAGACCCCACCGGGGTCATCCCACGCTCCGACCGAGCCCGGGAAGTCGGTGGTGAGGTAGAGACCTGCGCGAGATTGCTCCCGTCCTCGCGCCGCCCTACTGTGGCTTGAGAGATGGAGATCGCTCGAGTCGAGCCGCTGACGCGCGCGCGGGCCCTTCGGGGCCCGTTTGACTACCGGGTTCCGGAATCGCTCGATGTCAGACCGGGCTCGGTGCTCGTGATCCCTTTCGGCCGGCGGCGCTGCCTCGGCGTCGTCGTCGGCCTCACCGATTCGAGCGACGTGCCGGCGGAGCGGCTGCTGGCCCCGTACTCGATGCTCGAAGCAGATGTTCCGGAGCCGCTGGTGGAGCTCGGGTTGCGGGTCGCCGAGGAGTACTGCTCGACTCCGGCGCGCGGGCTGGCGCTCGTCCTTCCGCCCGGGACGGGCACCGGTGCGACGGCGCGGACGAGGTCGCGCAGCCTGCTGACGGCCTCGATCACCGCGACCGGCACGGCCGCGCTCGTGGACGGCACGCACCTCGGTGCCCGCCAGCAGGAGTTGCTCGGCGCGCTCGTCAACGGTCAGCGACCGGCTGGCGCACTGCTG